>NZ_JAKKSG010000005.1:0-240223 GCF_025653545.1 Shewanella sp. SW1
CTTAGACAGAATACAGATACTTGATAAAGTTTGAACTCAAACAAAGCAAATCAGCTTTCCGAATTATTATTAGCGTGAGCCAGAGATGGACACGGTAATAAACAGAATTTGCTTGGTGACAATAGCCTTGTGGAACCACCTGATCCCATCCCGAACTCAGAAGTGAAACGCAAACGCGCCGATGGTAGTGTGGGGTCTCCCCATGTGAGAGTAGGTCATCGCCAAGCGCCTAATTATCTCATTGAGATGCAACCAAGCCAGCTGAATAAGCTGGCTTTTTTGCGTCTGCAATTTGTTAAATCCAGCCTAGTGTCTATTCAATTAGTCAGTTTTCCTCCTATTTTCCTCTCGATAATCCCTTTTTTACCTTCCACGATACGAATAATTTGCACCATTTGGCTTTATATCAATTCTATTAATATCCGCGACAACTGTTCTATCAGATTCAGTTCCGGAGAATAAGGCTGCAGTTTTATCTCAGATTATAAAATCTTCTGCCATCTTTGTTTGATGCCCCCGCACAGTCCATCATGATCACGGTATAGCGGCCAAAGAACGTAGCTGTAGAAGTTAATGTGAGGTGCCGCTCCATATAATCGCAGTTTGCAAAAGGCACTATGATGGCTTTGGATGGCGAGTAAGGTTGGTTATTTAGGATAGCCCTGATGATGAAGCAATAAATATTGGCTTTTTTAAATGTGATACCAAATTCAGACTGAGTGAACTTAGGACTGAGTGAACTTAGCAACGTTCTTTCCCATCAACTGATTACCTTATGGAGATAAGTTTTGCTGATGTACGAAGGCGTTAAGACACAATGGGCAAACGAGCGTTTCGTATAAGCAATGATAGGAATTGGTATTGTGTGGTTTTCACGTATACACTTTTTTACATTCCCCATCTAGCATCAGCTTTTAGGTTGAAATTTCAATGGAATTGCGTGGCTTATTGAGGTTATTGTCGCTATTGCTGTGTATGCCATTACTGGTGAATGCTGATCGTTTCATGGTGTCTAGTACTAAACTTGCGGATCAAGATGTTAGCGCCAAGTCTGCTGTGATAGTCCGTTATTGCGTTGATCCTGATTGGCTGCCCTATGAAGGAATACGAGAAGGTAAACATCTGGGGATTTCATCGGATTATATTCGTCATGTTGAGTCACATTCTTCCCTTAAGTTTCAGCTAGTGCCGACATCTTCTTGGACCGAAACTTTATCTTTTTTGCAAAGTGGTCAGTGCGATTTAACCCCTATGTTGAATAAAACGCTAATACGCGAGACTTATCTGCACTTCAGTGATGTCTATTTCCGCTCACCAAATGTGCTTGTTTCACTTAAAGAACAGCCTTTTCTGCAAGGATTGGAGAATATCAATACGCGTATTTTAGCCGTGCCCAAAGGTTATCGTTTAGCTGAGTATATTCAGCATTATTATCCTCAGATAGAGATGCTTACTGTTGCCAGTGAACCTGCGGGATTGCAGTCGGTTCTGGATAAACGTGCAGATCTGTTTGTTGGGTCAATGTTTTCGGTTAACGCTTACATTCAACAAATGGGATTTGAACATTTAAAAATTGCGGGTTGGGGCGGGCCGGAAGATGAGTTACGGATGGGGGTCGCTTATGGTCAAGAGTCCTTGTTACCTGTGATAAATAAAGCCTTAAACACTGTGAGTGAGCAAGAGCGGATCACGATTTATCAGAAGTGGAATAATGTGACTGTGATAGATGAGACTAACTATTCGCTTGTGTATCAAATTATCTGCGCGACATGTCTGTTGCTCCTAATGTTGGGGGCGAGAACTTACTTTATGAGTCAATATAATCGAAGATTAACCGATAAGAATAAGCAGTTGGAAACTTTACGCGAACAGCTTGAAGCGTCAAATGCCGAACTCGAATTTTTATCAACCCACGACCCATTAACTAAATTGTATAACCGACATTACTTTAATCGCTTTTTTATTAATAACGAGCAGCATGATAAATCTGCTGGGGCAGGCATGTGCCTTGTAATGATTGATATCGACTACTTTAAAGAGATTAATGACATGCTAGGGCATAACGTCGGCGATCGCATTCTTGAGCAAGTGTCTCAGGTATTACAGCACTGTGTGCGTGATTCTGATGTGGTCGCACGTTGGGGTGGCGAAGAATTTGTTATCCTCTGCCAACAGTCATCATTGCCATTAGTTGAAAGCTTGTGTGTGCGGATTGCGCAGAGGATTAACAATTATCAATTTACTGACAATGTTCACTTAACTTGTAGTTTTGGTGTCGCTAAGCTCGCAGAAAACGAACCTATACAATTGTGTTTTGAGCGGGCAGTTCGAGCCCTTTATCGTGCTAAAGCACAAGGGCGTAATCAAATGTGCATCGACACGTAAGGGTTTACTCAAGACTGATTTGTGGTTATTTGGGTAAAAGACTGCGATTGAAGTGAGTCGCGGATGTGATCTCTATTTTGAAGATAGGTATAACATGATTGTTCTAGCATCCATGCTTGCAGGTTAATGTATGATGTTTGTACTGACGATATGATAGAAATCCCTTGAAAATCGCTTTATCCCATTAAAATGAGGTTTATTTAAGGTTTTTTATTGATTGAGTGAAAAATAAGCTAAAGTGTTTTACTTATCTGTTTTAGTTCGTATTTATGGCGATTTCCTTAAATTATTACGCGACTTTATCGTGAAAAAGTGCGCTATCCATTTGCGTGTAGCTGGGTTCCAATTTACAATATGCGCCTAAAATAATCTGATGTGCGGTGTGTCGGTATTTGTCGCATACTCCGTCTACTTCTTAAACTACTCATTAAAGTTGAATCATGACCGAATTATCCAAATACAGAAACATTGGTATCTTCGCTCACGTTGACGCGGGTAAAACCACGACCACCGAGCGTATCCTTAAGTTAACAGGAAGAATCCATAAAGCCGGTGAGACTCACGATGGCGAATCTACCACTGACTTCATGGTACAGGAAGCTGAGCGCGGTATTACTATTCAGTCTGCTGCTGTAAGTTGCTTCTGGAGAGATCACCGTTTCAACGTTATCGACACTCCAGGACACGTTGACTTCACCGTTGAAGTTTATCGTTCTCTGAAAGTGCTTGATGGCGGTATCGGTGTATTCTGTGGTTCAGGCGGTGTTGAGCCTCAATCAGAAACTAACTGGCGCTATGCGAACGAATCTGAAGTTGCGCGTATTATCTTCGTAAACAAGTTAGACCGTATGGGTGCTGACTTCTTACGCGTAGTTAAGCAAACTAAAGACGTATTAGCTGCTACTCCACTGGTTATGGTTCTGCCAATCGGTGTTGAAGACGAATTCACTGGTGTTGTTGATCTGTTATCTCGTAAAGCATACGTGTGGGATGAGTCTGGTTTACCAGAAAACTTTAATATCCAAGATGTACCTGCTGACATGGTTGACATGGTTGAAGAATACCGTGAAATGCTGATCGAAACTGCCGTTGAGCAAGACGATGCTGTGATGGAAGCGTACATGGAAGGCGAAGAGCCATCTATCGAAGATATCAAGCGTTGTATCCGCAAAGGTACTCGTACTATGGCTTTCTTCCCAACATACTGTGGTTCTGCGTTCAAGAACAAAGGTATGCAACTGGTTCTTGATGCTGTTGTTGATTATTTACCAGCACCAGACGAAGTTGAACCACAGCCATTAACTGACGAAGAAGGCAACGAAACTGGCGAATTCGCTATCGTTTCTGCTGATGAGCCATTAAAAGCGTTAGCGTTCAAAATCATGGATGACCGTTTCGGTGCCCTGACTTTCGTACGTATCTACTCAGGCCGTCTGAAGAAGGGTGATACCATCCTGAACAGCGCGACTGGCAAGACTGAACGTATCGGCCGTATGTGTGAAATGCTAGCTGATGACCGTATTGAAATTGAATCTGCTCAAGCTGGCGACATTATCGCTATCGTGGGTATGAAGAACGTTCAAACTGGTCACACTTTATGTGACGTGAAACACCCAGTTACTTTAGAAGCTATGGTGTTCCCAGAGCCAGTTATTTCTATTGCAGTAGCGCCAAAAGATAAAGGCGGTTCTGAGAAAATGGGTATCGCTATCGGTAAGATGATCGCTGAAGATCCATCATTCCGCGTAGAAACTGACGAAGATTCAGGTGAAACCATCCTTAAAGGTATGGGCGAACTTCACTTAGACATCAAAGTAGACATTCTGAAGCGTACTTATGGTGTTGAATTGATCGTAGGTGAGCCACAAGTTGCTTACCGTGAAACCATTACTCAAATGGTTGAAGATCAATACACTCACAAGAAACAATCAGGTGGTTCTGGTCAATTCGGTAAGATCGAATATATCATCCGCCCAGGTGAGCCAAACACTGGTTTCGTGTTCAAATCTTCAGTTGTTGGTGGTAGCGTTCCGAAGGAATTCTGGCCAGCAGTTGAGAAAGGTTTCGCGAGCATGATGAACACAGGTACTATCGCTGGCTTCCCAGTGTTAGACGTTGAGTTCGAATTAACTGACGGTGCATTCCACGCAGTTGACTCATCAGCAATCGCGTTCGAAATCGCTGCTAAAGGCGCTTTCCGTCAGTCTATCGCTAAAGCTAAACCACAACTTCTTGAGCCAATCATGAAAGTTGACGTGTTCAGCCCAGATGACAACGTGGGTGATGTGATCGGTGACTTAAACCGTCGTCGCGGCATGATCAAAGACCAAGTTGCTGGTGTGACAGGTGTTCGCGTTAAAGCTGACGTACCGTTATCAGAAATGTTCGGTTATATCGGTACTTTACGTACAATGACTTCTGGTCGTGGTCAGTTCTCTATGGAGTTCTCACACTACAGCCAATGTCCAGCTAGCGTAGCTGAGAAAGTTGTTGCTCAAGTTAAAGAACGTAAAGCTGCTGAAGCTAAGAAGTAATTCTTAACTTAACTAAGCTAATATTTTATTAGCTTAGTTAGCTAATAAAAACCGCTGTCGGCCTCTAGGCTAGCAGCGGTTTTTTTATGGGTGAGATCTAACAGTCATCACCAGCTTCGGTTGACGAAGCTCCAGATCTCTTTGTTTAAAGTCCGTACCCTTTTGTTTAATAGAATGTCAGTTCTCGCTTTATCTTCTCAGCGTTCAGTCTTTTGTTTACTCAATTCGAGCAAGGCTTTGGCCGCGGGCGTTAAAGGTAAACTTTGTCGCCAAATGAGCGCCAGATCCCATGTCATTGCGGGTTGCATAGGTTTAAAGACCAGTTTGCTGGTGCTTAATCTATTGCAAATCGGCTCAGGTAAAATGGCGACGCCCATATCGGCTTCGACCATAGCGGCGAGAAAATCCCACTGACCGCTGCGAAAGGCAATATTGAGCTGAACACCTGCTTTGCGGCTGAGCCGATTGATCAACTTCGCGAGGGAGAAGTCTTCGTTATAGAGGATAAAAGGATAGGGTTGGAAGTCCTGCCAGTTTAAGTGGTCTTTCTCGGCTAAGGGATGCCCCTCAGGCAGGCAGGCAAGTAAAGGGTACTTAGTCAGGGGTTGGTTGACGAGTTCAGTCTCATGGGTTGTGGGTAGCGCGGTAAAGGCGATATCGAGACTGTTATTGAGCAGGGCTTGCTCGCAGCCGAATCCGCCGTATTCATACATGTGTAGTTCAACTCCCGGATAACGTTTACGGTAACTAGTCAGCAAGCCTATGATAAGGCTGCTCATCATAGGACATACACCCAGTCGTAACCGCCCCGATTTGAGACCGCTGAGGTTACTCATGTCCTCCTGCAATCTATGCCATTGGCCGAGGATTTCCCGTGCACTGTGCTCAAATAGCTGCCCCGCCTGAGTGAGCTCAACCTTTTGGTTATTTCGGATCAGCAGGGTTTCCCCTAGGCTCTCCTCGAGTCTTTGGATGATTTTGCTCAGTGTCGGCTGAGTGATAAAACATTTCTGCGCGGCGCGGGTAAAGTTTTCGGTTTCCACTAAGGTCAGAAAACACTGTAAGGTCTTGATTGGGATGTTCATGCTCAAATGGAATCCATATTATGGAATTTATTCATTTTACTAATGATGGCCTAAGTATTACTTTGACCTTGTTAACAAAACAGGGGAATACCGATGAAATCAAGTTCAAGTCTGTGGGTAGGTGCTTTGTGGCAGGCGGCTATGCCTGTGGCAAAAGATGTGCAAAAAGCAAAAGCGGCGCAAGTAACTAAAACGGCTCCAGCGGGTGATTTGCATAAAGCAAAACAACAAGTAAACCCAGCCTAGGCTGGGTTTTTCTTTTCTGCGTTTTAGATTCTGCTCTTATCTTCATGTCCCTCGATTCTCACTTTGCCTTTTTAACTTCTGCTCAATCCCTTCCTTGGTGAAAGCACTGTTCAGCAACGGACGCTGAACCAGCGATAGACGTTTAGTCTTATATTTACTTGAATACTCATTACTGGCTCTAAGCTAACTCATTAGGATTGGATGCTTAAATAGCAAAAAAGCCACCCTAATCAATTCGGGTGGCTTTGCTCTGCAGGGGAGTGTGATTTACTTGTCGGAGAACTGATTCTCCACGAGTGCTTGTTTGTTTTCGGCTTGAGCGATGTGGCATTGAGTACAGAAATAGTTATGCCCGTTAACTGTGCCTTTATCGTCAATCACATGGGACTTAGCGACAGGCGTGGCTTTCATGCGTTTTGCCTTGTCCCAACTATGGCAGCTTAAACAACCATTTTTATCTAAGGTGATCTTGTAATCGTCCTTATGTGGGATAAGCGGTGGTTGCTCGCTAAAGCTGCGCTCAATGGCGGCGCCGCGACTGGGATAAATCGCCATGGCATCGGCTGGGCGAATGTCGGTGATCGCCATGTTTCCTGCGAGGGATTGAATATTAACTGGCGCTGCGTTGGTGTCGGCTTGCTGACCTGAGCAGCCAGTAATGGCGACGAGTAACGCAGTTAAGGTGAGTATTTTTCTCATTGGTTATTCTCCGCCTTGGTGACTTTGACTGGGCACTTTTTAAAGTCAGTTTCTTTTGATAGGGGATCGGTCGCATCCAATATCAGTTTGTTGACTAACTGGCGTGCATCGAAGAAAGGCATAAATACCACGCCGCGTGGCGGTTTGTTACGGCCTTTGGTTTCAACTCGGGTTTTCACTTCACCGCGCGGTGAGGCCACTATGACTTCGTCACCACGTTGTACACCGCGGGCTTTGGCATCTTCTGGGTGCATAAAAATCTGCGCGTCGGGAAAAGCGCGGTAAAGCTCGGGTACGCGCGCTGTCATCGAGCCTGTGTGCCAGTGCTCTAACACGCGGCCGGTCGACATCCACAAATCGTACTCTTCATTCGGCTCTTCGGCGGCGGGTTCGTAGGGCAGGGCGAAGATCACCGCTTTACCATCTGGCTTGCCATAGAATTTAAAGCCTTCACCCGCTTTGACATAAGGGTCGCTCCCCTCAACGAAACGGCGCAGGGTTTCTTTGCCATTAACGACTGGCCAGCGTAGGCCGCGGGTTTCGTGGTAACGGTCAAAGTCGGCTAAATCATGGCCATGGCCACGACCGAAAGCTGCATATTCTTCGAAAATGCCTTTTTGCAGGTAGAAACCGAAGTGTTCGCTCTCATCGTTTAATTCGGCTTTGCAATCGGAAGTTGGGAACTTGTCGATCACGCCATTGGCAAATAGCACTTCATATAAGGTTTTATCCGCGTATTCCGGTTGTTTGGCTATCAGTTCGGCTGGCCAGACTTCGGAGACTTTGAATCGTTTCGAAAATTCGACTAGTTGCCACAGATCTGAGGTTGCGCCTTCTGGGGCTTTTACTTGCTGATGCCACATATGAGTACGGCGCTCGGCGTTGCCGTAAGCTCCTTCTTTTTCAACCCACATTGCTGTTGGCAAAATTAAATCTGCCGCCATGGCTGTGATGGTTGGATAAGGATCTGAAACCACGATAAAGTTTTCTGGGTTACGAAAGCCAGGGTAAATCTCATCGTTGATGTTAGGGCCTGCCTGCATATTATTGGTACACATGGTCCAGTAGCAGTTGAGCTTGCCATCTTTGAGCATACGGCTCTGGAGTACGGCATGGTAGCCAGGTTTGGCGGGAATGGTCCCTTCAGGCACTTGCCATAGCTTTTCGGTAATGGCGCGGTGTTTGTCGTTAGTGACTTCCATATCGGCGGGTAAACGGTGGGCGAAAGTACCGACTTCACGTGCAGTCCCGCAAGCCGAAGGTTGACCTGTTAACGAGAATGGACTGTTACCCGGAGTGGCAATTTTGCCCGTGAGTAAGTGGATGTTGTAGAGCATGTTGTTTGCCCACACGCCGCGAACGTGTTGGTTAATGCCCATGGTCCACAGACTCATGACTTTAACGTTAGGGTCGGCATAGGCTTTGGCTAAAATCTCCAGCTTCTCTGGCTCGACGCCACTCATCTTGGCGGCATATTCCAGCGTATAAGTGCTGACAAACTTGGCATACTCGTCAAAGCTAATAGGCGTGGATTTACCATTGCCTGGATTTTTAGCTTTTTTCTCTAATGGATGCTCTGGACGCAGGCCATAGCCTATATCGTCAACGCCTAAGGCAAACTTAGTGTGTTTGGTAACAAAGTCGGTATTAACGGCTTTATTTTCAATAATGTAATTGGCGATATAGTTGAGGATCACTAAGTCCGACTGTGGGCGGAACACCATAGGGTTATCGGCCAAATCGAAGCTGCGATTCTCAAAGGTCGACAGCACATGCACTCGGCACGTTGGACTGCTTAAACGTCTATCAGAAATTCGTGCCCACAGAATTGGGTGCATCTCCGCCATGTTTGCGCCCCAGAGTACAAACTGATCGGCGGCTTCTAAATCGTCATAACACCCCATGGGCTCATCGATACCGAAGGTGCGCATAAAGCCGCCTACGGCTGAGGCCATGCAGTGGCGCGCATTAGGATCTATGTTGTTGGTAAGGAAACCTGCTTTATGAAGTTTAGAGGCGGCATAACCTTCCCAAATAGTCCATTGACCAGAGCCAAACATACCTACCGACGTCGGGCCTTTGGTGGCGAGACTGTGTTTCCATCTCGCGGCCATAGTATCGAAGGCCACATCCCAGCTGACTGGGGTGAACTCACCTTCTTTATGGTATTTGCCGTCTTTCATCCGCAGCAATGGCGTGGTTAATCTGTCCTTGCCGTACATGATTTTTGATAGGAAATAACCTTTAATACAGTTAAGGCCACGGTTGACTGGACTTTCAGGATCGCCCTTAGTGGCGACCACTTTGCCCGCTTGGGTGCCCACTAATACGCTACACCCCACACCGCAGAAACGGCAGGGAGCTTTATCCCACTTGATACTGTCAGCTTGTTCGGCGGCTTCGACCATCTTAATGGGAAGTGTGACGCCAACGGCCGTTGCAGCGGCAACCGCTGCGTTGGCCTTGAGAAACTCGCGGCGGCTTATGCTCATAATATTTCCTCACTCTCTTGTACTAAGGGTTCTACTTGGTGGTAAATCAAGCTGGCAGATAACACGCCGGACAGGGCATTGATGGCTTCAATATTGTCAAGAATCGCTCTTTGGCTACTCCCTTCTAAGGTGACAACCAATTTTCCTTCGGGTGTAATTGCATGAATATCGGTACCCACTAATGCGAGGATATTGGCTTCAACCTGCTGTAAGGTTTTAGGCGTGGCATGCACCACAAGGCTGGTGACGTGGTATTCCTGACTCATATTGGATGACCTGTAGTAGCGTAAACTCGGTTACTTAAGATTAAAAAGGAGGGTAACCGAGTGCTGATACTGGCGAGTCTAGACCTGATAAAAAATGTGGGTATACCTCACAAGAGGTATTGAAAGCGATAGTCGATCCGGATCAAAGTTTTGCGAGTGATCTAACTCCCAGTTTGATATTTAAGCTTTGAGATTATTGTAGATGAGAGGCTTTGTACTTGGCCGTATATGGGATACGGCCAATGGAGCAGGATTATAAGTATTGCCAACCTTTAAGCACTATCGCAGGCGGAATAGCATTTTCACTGCCCAAATCGGCTTCGCCTAGGGCATTGTCATAATGGATCTTGCCATTGCCCGTGGCGGTGATGGATTTACCTCTTACTGAGCCGAAGATTTCGGGACCACCGGGCAGATTGACTTTGGATTTAGGCGCATAAAGCGCGGCGTAAATCGGTACGCTTCCACTGACAGTCACATCTTTATTTGAACCCGAATAAATCGCTAACGGCGGTTTATTGCTGCTGGTTAGGGTTTGGCTTTTAATGCTATTACCGTTATTGGTGCCTGCCGTAAAGGAAATCTCACCATTCACAAATAGCGTTAGGCTTGAGCCTGGGGCGATATTTAGTTGGTTTGCGCCACTCATTTTAAAGTCACCATTGATTATCAGTGTGACATCCCCACCGCTGATGTTTAATACACCATCGCTACTCATGACTAAACTGTCGAGATTAAATACTGGGGTTTCAGAACCGAAGATATTCTCTGAACTTGAGGACAGGGCAGGAAACGCATTACTGTTACCTGAACTCGCAGTCGAGCCCGTTGGGGAAATGGTTACATTCTGGGTTGATGCAATTGTTCTTGCGCCATTGTTGGGCATTTTAAACCCTCCCATTACGGCACCAATATCTAATGGATCACAGGACTTAGTGGGAACGGGAGATACATTGGGTGCTAGATTCACCGTTTGGCCAATGCTGCTATTTTGATGAAAGGTGCCATCGCCGCCATATTGAAGTGTCCCATTCACTTTGGCACCGGGAGCTGTTGATGCATTCTGATTGGCTTGCACTGAGCCTTCAACAGTCCCACTGTTCTTTAGCTCGAAATTCTGACCCGCAGTGATATTCCCCCCGACTGTACCTGTGCCTAAGATGACATCTTTATTGCCTTGAATATTGCCCATTAGGGAAGATGAGCCTGTTAGGGTGACATTTCCCGTTGCACTGACATCGCCGTAAATCGGCGAATTGCCCGACAAGGTTACATCGGCATTCGGTTCAACCGTCGTTACATTGCCTTTGCCATGCTTATTGAGTTGGTTGTTGCCTTGAGCATTGTTGAAGCTATCGCCGTAGGCGCCTTTACGTGAGTCGTAACCATCGATTGTGCTACTGCCGGTGAGATTGAGGCTCTCGCAGGAAACGATGGCATCGTTAAAAATGTTATTACCCTTTGCGCCCTTTAGGGCAAAGAGTGCATTGAGTTTCGCTTGACCTTCTAAGTGTTGCCCTGTGCTGTTGACGCTGAGTTCGGCGCTCGGGGTCACGGTTTTTGTCAACGTATAGGCGCTGCTGTCGATACTGCCTGAGGCACTTTTTGGCAGGCTGTCATTTAAGGAGGTCGTAGTGCTTTGGGGTACTTTAATTAAAGTCGCATTGAGGGTGTTATAGCTTTCATACATGCCTTGTTCGGCGGTGAGTTGCGCATTGACTTGCTTCTGGAAGTTCCCGCTCAGTCGCTCTTGTACTAAGTTATCTCGCAATGATGTCACGACTAATAAACTGGCTAATAGGCTGAAGACTAAGACGATAAGTAACACTGCACCCTTTTGCTTATTGATACTGCCGCGAGGTGGCGAAGCGTGAGCAAATGAACGTCCCGTGTGCATGTCTGTGCTTCCTTGTGCCTATGGCACTTGTTGTGAATTAATGGCTTGTTGCCAAAGGGGTTTACGCAGTGCGACCTGCAAGCTAATACCCTGACCATATTGCGTCGGCAAAGCTAAGGGCTTCAGATTGATGCTGACGAGTTCACCAGCTTGAGAGAAGTGAGCCGCTTCTAGCCCGGTGAGGAGTGTTTGCGCGCCATCACCATCGTTGCAGGATAAGTTAGGTGCCATAAAGCTAAATGTTTCAATATAATCAGCGGTTTTACTTTGGCCTAAACAGCTAATACTTGGTTGGCTTGCGGAGGCGCGCGTGCTTAAGACGAGTTCGTTAGCCGATACAAGGGCGACGTTATCAGCCTGTTTGATGCTTTTACTGAGCGTTAGCGTGGCGTATCTTAAGGCGTCAGCGGCATTTTCTAGACGTTTACTTTCCTCAACGGTGGCCTTAAGTGGCGCAAAGAAATTGATCACAGCGATCATGATGATCAGCCCTAATACCATGGCAATCATCAGTTCGGATAAGCTAAACCCCGATTGTCTTAAGGCGGGTTTAATGTGTCTCCATTGAGTGTGATGAGCTGAAATCACAGTTAGGCCTTACACAGATGGGGAAAACTGGCGTTAAGACTGACGCTATTATCGGTATCGACTCGACCATCTTGCCAAGTCACAGTAATTGCCATGTTGTCTTGATAAGTGGCGGGTAACACTAAGTCAAAGCCTACGGGGAAATCTTGGCTTAAACTGGCTCTAAAATTGATATCTTCGAAGCGGGCGGGTTGCTTTTGCACTTCGCATAACCTTGGCCAAATCTGTTCAATGACATTTTGCGCTTGCACTGTGGCAACTGTGTATTGAAAGCTATTGGTGGCATGTTGTAGCGATGATAGCTGCGCTTTTGCCAGTGCAAGCAATGAAGTGACTGATACCACGAGTGAGACTAAAACTTCTGTCATGGTAAAGCCAAGGTGTTTTTTACCTACGTGATTAAAGGCTTTCATGCACAATCCCCGCTCTGAAGCTGACTTTGGCCGCTCGGTAAAATGCATAAATTCATGTTTTCACCTTGACTGTTCGCCAATGAAATACTGGTTTTGGCTGTATTGCCCGTGGCACTGATGCTGATACTAGCCAGTCCTGTTACAGCAACCCCACGTGTCGGGGGCGTAAAAACCTTCAATTCGTTATCGTCGCTATCTTTAATGACCCAAAGTCCCGCTTCTGTTGCCGTGAGGGTAATTGAAGTGCTGCGTTTTATCGCTTCGCTGCGGGCAAATTTATAGCTAGAGACCAATTCATTCGCGGCAGCGGTTAGCTGTTCACGTGCCATAACATCGCGGTACGAAGGGAGTGCTAAGCTGCCTAAAATACCGATAATCGCGACGGTAACCATAAGCTCAACTAAGGTAAATCCTTGATTCCACGTGTTCGACATTTAATTTGTCCAACAATTGGCAGCAGGAGTTCGCACGCCTTTCTGATTAATGCTTAAGGTGCCACAGCTATCCGATTGGTGGCTGGTTGGGACTGCCGAGAGGGAGAAACTTAACTTGTCGTCCGCCGGTGTGTAGCTAAAAGTGTAGTAAGGACTGTTGGTTAAGGTTTGCGCAGCAGGATACTTACCTTGACGGGAATAATTGCGCTCTAGTGCTTGCACGCTCGTCATCAAATATTGCTGGGCATCGAAACGACGACCTTGCTTTAGGTATTCGGAAAAAGAAGGGATAGCGATAGCGGCGAGAATGCCGATGATGGCTACGACGATCATGAGTTCAATTAAGGTAAACCCTTTCTCTATGCGGATGATAGAACTCATTAACAACTCCATTTGTGCTGGCTGATGCGTATTGCAGTTACTCATAAATACGAGAGTTAAACTGTTTCTTTTATGTTATGACAACGTTGTCATTTGATTTTATGATAATGTATTTGGGTTGACTTTAAAATGCAACAATTGGTTGATTATTAGTCTTTAACTCGATCGCAAATAGGGCGTTATTGTGGGCTTGGTCACGTATCTGATGTTGATATATCTTTATGTAACAGTGGCTTAAGATGATTTTTCAACATGGCTATCTTGTTGTGTTACTTCGCGCTGACTTAGCATTTCTGGTTATTAAGAGCGATGTTTAGGCTCAATAGCCCGTTAGCTCCATATAACCCGTACCTGTATGGCTGCCAGAGAGTTGCACTGGGCCTTCCCAGTAGGGCGTTGATAATGACATAGCGCTATTGGTATTGAGCGGGGTGATAGTGAGATCGATATTTTCGCTGGGGATTTTTACCTGCCAGCTAACGGGATAGTCGCCATTGACTGTGTGTTGCCATTTAAGAGGCGTCATCTGAATGTCATTGGGATTGTCAGTGGAATTGATGTTGCGCCCAGTGCCATCGGCAAACATTCTTCTGGCGCTATAAAATGCTGAGATAGGTGTATTCTTTGCGGACTCTGCTGAAGACTGATCCCGTAGCTGAAACAACATCAGCGTCGAGTCATCGTTTAACCTGAGCGCGAACCAATCCCAGCCCTGTTGCGTTTTAGTGAGGAATTGCGAGCTCCATTCCCTGTCGAGCCAACCTTGGCCTGTGACTTGCTCCACTTTGCCATTGCGGTTGATTTCACCTGAAATTTCAATAAAGGGTTGGCTGTAATAGTAAGAGGCTACTTGGCCGTCGCGGCTTTTAAGGCTATAGCCGTTAACGCCTTGGTATTGCAGTGGCGCTTGGCTATTAAGCTGAAGTCGATAGCTAAAATCAGAATTCTCCACCGTTAAGGTCGCGGGAAAGAGTGCATTGGTTTCGCTCTGCCAGTGCCAGTTATCGAGGCGGATTTGATAAGGATCTAATTTCACCTCGGCAAACTCGCTATGACGGCGTGACCACTTTTCGTGGGCCAAGTGAGCATTATTCGAGGTTAATGCACTGTGGGCCAAGTAAAGCTGCTGAGTCTCCCATGTGGATTCATTTTTAGCTATCACATCTGTTCCTTGCGGAACTGTTGTTTGTGGAGCGATTGTTTGCAGAGTTGTGGGTTTCAGGGCGACTCTAAACTGCGTCCACTGGGCACCGAGTTGCTCACCTGTTTCTGTGGTTAAATTGGCGGTCAGATACCACCATTCCTGGCGAAAGCCATTGTGCGTCAAGTGATCTCGGGGAAATTCAAATCTATAGCTAGGAACAACAGGCGTAAAAGCCAAATCATCTTGATTATTCGAGTTTTTCCCTACCACATTGGCCATGGATTTAGATTGAGTGCTTTGCGTCGATGGCGTTTTATCGCAGCCGCCGATCAGCATTAACCCAACCACTGCCCATACAATACTGAGTGTTTTCATCACAGGGTCTCCTGCTGCAGGCTAGCGACCAGTGGCTTGCGGGTTTGCCAATACAGCGGTAAGAGTACGGCTAAGGTGCAGGTGGTTAAGGCAATCAGTATTGCATGGCCGTAAGCTTGCCAATCCCAAATCATTTTTATCGTCCAGCCAAAGGCTTGCAAGGTGATCTTATTAATAAGCAGGTAACCTAACAGCGCGCCCGTTGGCATAGCGAGCAGGCAAGTGATCAGTACCACAATCAACATCTGCATAAACACCATACCGCGCAGAGCATTACGACTGACGCCGAGGGAATACAGCCGTGCCAGTGGCGCTTGCCTTGCCTGAGTCAACATTAAGCAGGCACTAAAGAGGCCAATCGCGGCGACAATCAAGGTTAAACTATTCAGCACTAAGGTAATGGAAAAAGTGCGTTTAAACATAGCGATAGCTTGGGTTTTAATCTTAGTTTGGCTGTAGATTTGTGCTTGGGATAAACCTAACTCAGTCGCCAGTTGGACTTGTAGTTGATCAAGCTGCGCTTCACTTATCCTACTGCCTTGCTCTTTACCGTGAAAACTTGCCGCTAAACTGACTGGCAGTACAGGTAACTGGGCCCGTTGCCAAAGTGGCTGGCTGATAATGACCTCGTTTCGGGTATTGCCGTGGTCATAATAAATGCCGCCAATAATGGCTTTGCTGTTACCTGTTTTCTTGAGCACATCCAATGACACAGTATCACCAAGCTGTAATTGGTATTTGATGGCAAGAGGTTCGCTCACCAATACAACGGGTGCATTAAAGTAGGATTGCCACAATGTAGGCTGGCTTTCCTTAAGCGCACTGGTGTGCCGAGTCGAAAATTCATCGCGGCTGAGTAGGCTCACCGGAATTGTCTGCTTGCTCGGATTATCCGTCGAAACTGGCAGTGAAAGCTGGGCTTCAATTTGCCACTGCTGATAAAGACCGCTGACTCTAGGATCGTGTATCAATTGGGTTTGAATAGTGTCGATACGCTGGCTCGGTGGGCGGATATAGAGATCGGCATGCAAGCGAGTTTCTAGCCAAGTTCGCAGGGTTTGCTCGAAGCTTCCAACGAGGGTGTTCATCGACACATTGGCACTGAGCGCCAGTAAGATCGCCATCATAGCAAGGGAAAGAGGTGCAATAAGCTCACGGGTTTCGGCGAGAAGATATTGCCATAATCCAGGACGCGCCAAGGGCATTAACGCACTGACGCCCCAATGCAATAATTGTGGTAACAATAAGGGAATAGCGATAGCGACGATACCGAGCAACACTAAGCTGATGTTATAGCTTTGGCTGAAGGGAAACAGCAACGCCGCTAAGGTCAATAAGCCACAGGCTAAGGCAAATTGAATGCTATGGGTTTTACGGTGTGCCTGCATTTGCTGATAGCGATTCGCCCCTTGTGCAAGTGCTTGGCGCGTAAGATCTAAATACAAGGGCAAGCAAGCGGCGAGCGCGGCAATTAAGGTGAGGGCAATTGCCTCAAAAAGCCAAGTCCATTGCCAAATACCGGGGAGCAAGTGGGCGCCATACATTTGCTCTAAGGTCATGGCGACCATAGGTTGCAGCCAGTGGCTGAGTTGCAAACCACTGATAAAGCCCAGACTTGAACCTATGACTACTAACAAAATTAATTCGAACATCAGTGCCGTCATCAAGGCGCGGCGCTCGATTCCCTGTTGCAATAATTGCACTAACAGTTTTTGCCGTTTCATTAGGCTGTAGCGCACACCGTTATAGGCGATAAAGAGGCCGACAACGAAGGCTAACATGCTCATAGCATTAAGATTAAGGTGAAAACTGCGGGTCAGCGCTATCAGCGCTTGGCCTTGATCCTGTTGGCTAAAGCTGGCCTTTTGCGGCGTAATCCCTAAGGCGTCGAGTTGGGATTTTAGTTTAGGTAGGTTTTCTCGCTCACTGAACATGGCGATATAGCTCAATCTGCCTTGCATGTTTAGTAATCGCTGGGCGAGGGACATATCGGCCAAGATGGCGCTTCCTAGACCAAAACTGTCATCAATTGCAATGACATCTAAGGTGCTATTTTCTAAAACAAGTTTACCGTCGGGTGCCACTTTGGCAGCTAGGCTGCGGCTCATTATTACTGTGGCTGCGCCGCTGAGGAGATCGGCAAGCGGTAAGTCATTCATCTGTGGCGAGGTGGCTGATTGTGTGTCGGTCGAGGCGTTACTTCTCGATTTTTGTAGTGTTAATGCAGCGATCAAATCGCTGCCTTCCAGTTGCCAGAACTGACCGTTTTTACTGGAGATTTTGTCACTTACGACGGCGAGACTCTGACTTAATCCGGCTCGTCTCAAGGCGAAATAGACAGATTCATCTAAAGTGTTTTGTCCAAGGGGCGGCGTGAGTAGCACATCGGCGCGTTGACTCAGTAACTCAGTCGCCTCGCTATAGCTGCGCACGGCATTGTCATTGGTTGCCTTGACTCCAATGAGCAGAGTGACGGCCAAGGCGATACCGAGCAGAATGGCACCTGCTTGTATAGGCGAATGGCGATAATGGGCGATAAAAACCTTTAGGCTGAGCCACGTCAGCCTCAGCCAAGTTAACTTTAGCCTTGTTTGCTTAAGCCCAGCCTGTTTAAGTTCTGTTTGCTTAAGTTCTGTGGGAGTCGCCTTAGTGAGCGGTTTATTGTTCATAGATAGCGACTGCACCTTGGGATAAGTGCCAACGTTTTTGCATAAAGGCGGCGCACTCTTCGCTGTGGGTGACCATTAAGATACTGGTTTGGCTTTCCCGTGCCAGTTCACACAGTAATGCCATGACTTGCTTACCCGATACATCATCTAAGTTACCCGTGGGTTCGTCGGCTAACAATAAGGTTGGCTTATGGGCTAAGGCGCGGGCGATGGCGACGCGCTGTTGTTGACCGCCGGACAGGGCTTCAACTTGGCGGTGAAGTAATGGCAAGAGCCCTAGTTTTTCAACCAGATAGTCACACCAAGGCGACCATGGCTGCGCGGTTAAACTTAAGGAGAAGGCGATATTGTCTTTCACGTTGAGTGGCGTGAGTAAGTTAAATTGCTGAAACACGACACCTAAGGAATTACGTCTGAAACGGCTCCAATCTTTGTCTTGCCAAGTTGAGGTGGACGCTTGTTCTAGCAAGATTTCACCCGAGTCTGGCGTTTCAAAGCCGGCGATCAGGTTGAGTAAGGTGCTTTTGCCGCTGCCGCTGGGACCTGTAAGCGCCACGGTTTCACCTCTGTGGATCTGTAGATTAACCGCTTGCAGTACTTGATGATATTGCTCACCATCGCGAAAGCCTTTGGTGACTTGGTTAAGCTTAGCGACGTCGGCCATTGAGCAACTCCTTTATATCCATTGGCGGCGGGTGTGGTAAGCAGTGTTTCAAATTGCGGCGGCAACTTACTTAGTGGCCGCAATTTAGCATTGCCATTCTATGTTCAAGATAAAGCATTTTCTATTCAGATAGATACTGATTTTTCTTGTAATAGGATCATCTACTGAGTAACAAAACATAAATCGTCATTTGGTGTAAAAATAGTCAACTGGATTAAATCCTCCGCGAACTGTGAGTAAACGGCTTGAGCTGACGTCGCATTTGTTGCATTCTGTGCGTCCTGTTAGCTTGGGAGTAAATCTCAATCTAGCAATCCGTTCGGATGAAGGTAGCAGGAGAGTGGGGAATTGACCCCACACCGACGAGGCAACTTTGGTTTTACAGAAGCGAGTCTTCTTATAAAAACAAAGCACTCTTTCAGGTGCCGATAGGCGTGGACTGTTACTGGACGAGCCTCTGGAGAGACTACCAGTTGCACTCATTGTGCAATCAGGTGGCGCCGAAGGCGAAAGTGTCGTGGTGTTATTGTATAACCTGCGACGCGAAACGCTCAGGCAAAAGGACAGAGGAGAGGATGACTGCACAGTCCCTGTCGTTTGTCGTCGTGGGCTATTTTTACTCTTTTGCTTGAGATGGAGTACTTTTGCTCTTATTGAAAGCACTCGTGTAGAGCTCTCGCTTGCTACGCTTTTAGCGTTCAGCTTAGGCGATTCTCGGCCGAGATTAGGTCAAAATAGTTCGCTATAGCGTCCGACTGCGGCGCGTCACAGCCATTTCTTTTCCTCCTCCGTTTATTAATTTTGTTGTTTAATATTCGAGGAATATCATGAGTTTTCAAGCTTTACTTGCCAGTATTAATGGCATCGTCTGGGGCCCAATTACCCTTTGTTTGCTGGTGGGTACCGGGGTTTACCTCACTGTGCGTCTCAAGCTTATCCAAGTATTTCGTCTGCCGATGGCGATGGGATTGTTGTTTAAACCTGCCAAAGGTCATGGGGATTTATCTTCCTTTGCCGCGCTTTGTACGGCGCTGTCCGCCACTATCGGTACCGGTAATATTGTTGGCGTGGCGACGGCAATAAAAATGGGTGGCCCTGGGGCGTTATTTTGGATGTGGCTGGCGGCAT
Organism: Shewanella sp. SW1; assembly: GCF_025653545.1. Taxonomy (NCBI): domain Bacteria; kingdom Pseudomonadati; phylum Pseudomonadota; class Gammaproteobacteria; order Alteromonadales; family Shewanellaceae; genus Shewanella; species Shewanella sp. SW1. Next base: position 19,401 of record NZ_JAKKSG010000005.1, read on the forward strand.
TTTTCGGCATGGCGACTAAATATGCTGAATGTATGTTGGCGGTAAAGTACCGTACCACCGATGCTCGTGGGCAGATTGCGGGTGGCCCTATGTATTATATCGAGCGCGGCCTTGGTCTGCCTTGGATGGCGAAATTGTTCGCTCTTTTTGGGGTTGGTGTGGCCTTTTTCGGTATCGGTACTTTTGCACAGGTTAACGCCATCAGCGATGCACTGACGATTGCCTTTGAGGTGCCGACTTGGTTGACTGCAACTGTGTTGACTGTGTTAGTTGCCGCAGTCACTTTGGGTGGCGTAAAGCGCATTTCAAATGTGGCGCAAAAACTTGTGCCTGCGATGTCGATTGGTTATGTGCTGGCCTGCGTGTGGATCTTAGTCGGTTTCTCCGAGCAGATTTTACCAGCCTTAGCTTTAGTGATTGAATCTGCCTTTACGCCACTCTCAGCTGCGGGGGGCTTTTTAGGGGCGACAGTCGCGCAGGCGATTCAAATCGGTATTGCCCGAGGTGTGTTCTCGAACGAATCTGGATTAGGTAGTGCACCCATTGCCGCCGCTGCTGCTAAAACCAATGAACCCGTTGAGCAAGGTCTCGTCAGCATGACGGGTACTTTCTTCGATACCATCATCATTTGCACTATGACGGGCTTAGTGCTGATCATCACTGGAGTATGGAGTGGTGAGACGGCAGGTGCTGCGATGACGAGTGCTGCTTTTGCTCTGGGAGGCTCAGCGCTTGTGGGTCAGTATTTGGTGACGATTGCGCTCGTGTGTTTTGCGTTTACAACGATTTTGGGCTGGCATTATTATGGTGAACGCTGTTGGTATTACTTAGTCGGTGAGCGCGGGTTACGCATGTATCAAGTGGTGTTTTTGGTGCTGATTGCGGGTGGTGCTTTTATCAAACTGGATGTGATTTGGTTGTTGGCCGATACGGTTAATGGTTTGATGGCTATCCCTAACTTGATTGCCATTGTGGGCTTGAGGCATATCATTATCGCCGAAACCCAAAGCTATTTTGCTCGTATCTTACCTAATCAAACCTTAGAGACGGCTTCTTAGAGACGGCTTATTAGTGTTTTTAAAACAATAAATTACTTCACATTATTTTAACTTTGACATTGTCGCCACTAAATTCTTCGTTTACTTTATAAGTGCTATTTTTAAATGCAGTGCTTATAAAATCGGGGGCTTTAGGGCGACGCCATGGAAAAAAGTAAACTTCGTACTTTTCGCAGTAGGATTTTATCCCACATAGCCTTGCCTCTCATTTTAATTATGGCGAGTGTTTATAGTGTAAACGCTTGGTTTAGTTATATCTCCTCAGAGAATCGGCTTTACCATAGCCTGACACAAGAGGCGAGTCATTCAGCTTCTCGTCTGCAGTTTCTGCTCGAGCATGCGCAGGCCAACACCCAAGGTCTTGCTGATTTTATTGGTTTTTTGTCAAGTAAAGAAGACATGAATGACACTGAGAGTGTTAAAAGTGTCTTGATGAATCGAGTCAAACGTAACCCTGATTTTTTTGGCTCCGCAGTCGCGTTTAAACCTAATACCTTCCCCAATCGAAAGCTCTTTTCCCCCTATGTTTACCGCGATACAAGTGGTGGTAACGATTTACACTACCTCGATATTGGTGCTGAAGGCTACGACTATACCGATGGCACTTGGGATTGGTGGAGTAAGGCTATCAATCAAGCGAACGGTTATTGGTCAAAGGCATACTTTGATGAGGGGGCGGGGAATATTCTGATGTTGACCTATTCGGCTCCTTTTGGTGAGGTAGGCAATTATTTTGGAGTCGCCACGGTTGATTTAGCCTTAGATGGATTGCCAAAACAATTGGGGATTGCACCAAATCGTCTGGTGGTTTTAGACGATCAAGGGCGGCTTATTTATCATGTAGATAAAGAAAAAGTGCTGGCAACGACTTCAGCCCAGTGGCTCGATAAGAATAAAAATGCCGATTTTTGGACGCTACAGGATAAAAGGCTTGATGGTCAAACAAGGTTTGTTGATAACCAAGATGTTGTTTATCTTGCTAGTATTGCGACTGTACCGCAATTAAAGTGGCGTGTGATTGTATTAGCGCCAGAACAAGATTTATTCAACTCCCTGCTTGATGATCTAGCATCTATCATCCTCAATTTAAGTTTATTAACCCTTTTATTATTGCTGACCTGTTATCTCGCGGCGAAACGGTTAACTCGGCCGCTAGAGCTACTCGAGTCGGGTATCTTGTCCTTTGGACAGGGTAAAACTCAGCAGCTCATTGTACCTAAAGGTGCCGTGAGTGAAATTGTGACGCTGAGTACTACCTTCAATCAAATGGCGGAATTACTCGCAGAACGTGAACAAGCCATTCTTGATTCCCGCGGTAATCGCTTTGCGCGCCTAATTGATGGCATGAGTGAAAAGTCTTTCTACTGTTCCCTCGAACCCAATGGTCAACTCGCCCAGGTTAGTGAGGGGGTAACTAAGGTGTTGGGGATTACCCCTGATTTGCTCAAGCGCAAATATCAAAGGCTCTTCTCGGCTAATCCCCTCAATGAGAAGAACTGGGAATATACCGATTTAGCCTTAAAGGGCCAAAATGTGCCTTCGCACCAAGTGGAAATGCTGGATGAAAAAGGGCATTTAAGAAGGCTCGATGTGTTTATGCAGCCATTATTATCAGATACGGGTGAGTTAATGTCGGTGGAGATGTTATTTACCGATGTTACTGAGCAGTTTTCAGCGGCAGTCTGGTCAAATGCCGTACTAGAAGCCGCTCCAGAGGCCATGCTCATTGTCGACGAACTTGGGAAAATCGTCTTTACTAACAGTCGCTGTCAGCAGCTCTTTGGATACGAAACGGGCGCTATGCTGGGTTTGCAGGTTGAGGCGTTATTGCCGCAAGAGTTAGGAAACGGGCATGTACTTGAGCGGCAAACATTCCTGCGCGAAGGCCGCGATAGAGGCATGGCAAATGCCCGTCATGTACGGGCGTTAAAAGCCGATGGTAATGAATTTATTGCGGAAATAGCGCTGAGTATTCTTCCCCCTGCCTTTGATGGACAAAGGCAAGTGGCGGCTTCAATACGCGATATGACACAAAAACTGGCCGTTGAGCAGAAGATCCGTGATAGCGAACAGCGTTTTCGTGGCTTAGTGACTAATATTCCCGGCGCCGTTTATCGGACTCGCATCGGGGATGTATGGTTCATGGAATATATCAGTGACAATATTGCTGAGATTACGGGTTATGCAGCGAGTCAGTTTATTGAAAATCGCCAACGTACCTTTGCTTCGCTGATTTTAGAGGAGGACAGGCCTACATGTCATTTGCATATTGATAGGGCACTCGCGCAGCAAGAAACCTTTGAAGTGGAATATCGTATCCGCCATCGCGATGGCAGTATTCGCTGGGTGCATGAGAAAGGTAAGGCAAGTTATACCGAAGAGGGCGTTCCACTTTGGTTCGACGGCAGTATTGATGACATCACAGAGAGTAAGCTTGCTATAGGGCAGTTGGAGGCTTCGCGCCTGCAATTGACCAATATTACAGAGTCTATTCCTTGTACCGTGTACCAATTGTTATGGCACTCGCCTACTGATCGCAAATTTACCTTTCTCTCTGGTGCGGCAATGAAAATGCTGGGGCTACATCGTGATGATCTTATTAGTAATTTTGACACCATCGCTGAGCGGATTTTTGATGAAGAAAGGCCGGACGTCGTGCGGGCACTTTCGGGTAAGAGTGAAGATAGGTTTCAATGGATCCGCGAGTTTCGTTATCGCCATCCCAATGGCAGCATACGTTGGATGGAGGCGGGTGCGAGCGGCCATGTAGAAGAAGATGGTGCCATTACTTGGAATGGGTATGTAATGGACATTACCCAACGCAAGAGCATAGAACAAGAGTTAGCCCTCAGTGAAGCGCACTTTAAGGCGCTGTTCGATGGTGCGACCATTGGTATCGTCAATGTGGATGTTAAAGGCGTTATCTTAGATTGTAATGACCAATTCTGTGCCGATATGGCGCGGTCACGGGAGAGTTTACGCAATACCGCAATTTTTGAGGTCCTTAGCGCGCAAGATAAGCTTATTGCCAAGGCGCAATTTAAGGAATTGGTCGGTGGCAAAATTGACCATTATCGTGGCGAGAGAAGCTTTATTCGTCCTTCTGGTGCGCCTTTATGGATGACGGTCAATGTGTCGGCACTGTTAGATGCCCAAGGACAATTTGAATCGGCTGTGATCAGCATGGTCGATATGACAGAGCTTAAATTGCTCTCCGATGAACTGTTACTTGCCAAAGAGCAAGCCGATGCCGCCAGTAAAGCAAAGGGTGACTTCTTGGCGAATATGTCCCACGAAATACGCACCCCAATGAATGCCATTATCGGCATGTCCCAGCTGTGTTTACAGACCGAATTAGATAAAAAACAGAAAAACTATGTGGAGAAGATTGAGCGGGCATCGCAGTCTTTACTGTCTATTATCAATGACATTCTGGATTTCTCTAAGATTGAAGCGGGTAAGCTCGACATAGAATCTGTGCCATTTCAGCTCGATACTATGCTGGAAGATCTCAGCGATATGTTTTCTGAAAAAGCCGCCCACAAGCAGATTGAATTGTTATTTGCAGTCGCCCCTAACGTGCCGCGTTATTTATATGGTGATTCGCTACGCTTAGGTCAAGTGTTGATTAACTTGATGAATAACGCCATTAAGTTCACCGAGCGGGGTGAAGTATTACTGTCGTTAAATCTTGTTGAACAGCAAGATGATGATGTCGTGCTGCGTTTTAGTGTGCGTGACAGCGGCATAGGCTTAACTGAGCAGCAGCAAGCAAAATTATTTAAATCCTTTACCCAAGCGGATACTTCAACCACCCGTAAATACGGTGGTACAGGCTTAGGCTTGGCTATTTGCAAGCAACTCGTTGAACTCATGGGGGGCAATATTGGTGTCGAAAGTCAATTTGGTCATGGCAGCACCTTCTATTTCACTGTGAAGTTACAAATTTCCGAGGGCCAAAAATTAGTGCTTGAGCAAGAGCTTGAGGGCATGTCTGTGCTGGTGGTAGATGATAACGCGACCGCTAGGGACATAATGCGTACAACGCTCGAAAGTATGGGCTTTAGAGTCGATACGGTTCGTTCAGGTGAAGAAGCAATAAGCCGCTGCTTACTGCAGACCTATGAAGTGGCATTAATCGATTGGAAAATGCCCAATATGGACGGGTTAGAAACCGCCCGTCAGATCCAACTACAGGCTAAGTCTCAGCCTAAGATCTTGATGGTATCCGCCCATGCTAATCATGAATTTATCACTCAAATTGAGCAATTAGCACTGGCGGGGTACATCAGTAAACCCATCAGCGCCTCACGCATGCTCGATGGCATAATGAATGCGATTGGCCGTGAAGGCATATTACCAGTGAGACGCCGCACTGAAGAGCTGGCGCCGCAGTTATTATTGCCACTTCAAGGGAAACGTATCTTATTAGTGGAAGATAACGAGATGAACCTTGAAGTCGCCAGCGAGTTTTTAGAGCAAGTGGGGATTATTTTATCCATAGCGACCAATGGCCAAATCGCCTTAGATAAGCTATCCCAACAGCATTTCGATCTAGTGTTAATGGACTGCCAAATGCCGGTGATGGATGGTTATCAAGCCACTAAAGCGATAAGGAAAAGGCCTGAGTTGGCAAATTTACCTGTCGTTGCTATGACTGCGAATGCGATGGCCGGTGATAGAGATATGTGTCTTCGGGCTGGGATGAATGACCATATTGCCAAGCCCATAGAAGTGAATGTGCTTTATCAAACCCTATTGAAATACCTCGGATCTTCTTCTGGAATTTCTGCAGCGATAAGGGCAGAAGCCTCAACTCAGTTAACTTCGTCCAGCGCACAGGGTGAAGTCAGCAATGGTGCTGATAAAACGGTATTGCTCAAGTGGCCAGAACACCCTGAGTTGGATATCGATAGAGGTTTGCAACTGGTACAGCATTCGACGCGTCTTTATCAAAGAATCTTTGATCGTTTCGTGAGCAGTCAACGTAATGTCGTGGAGCAGGTTCGCAAAGCGATTGCGGCGAATCAAGTCGAAGATGCCGTGCGTATCGCCCACACCCTTAAAGGCTTAGCGGGTAATTTAAGTTCGGCAAAATTGGTGGAATTAGCGCGTTTGCTTGAGTTGCATTTAACAGAGAAAGCGCCCTATGAAGATGAGTTAGTTCAAATTCAACCGCTAGTGGCCTCTATCTGCGATGCGATTGAACAGGCTAAGCCTGTGATAGTGAATCAAGCCGAGCCTCAAGCGGTGGACTTGCTATCAGATGAGGACTTGAGAGCCGCATTACGGGTCTTACGTCAGAATCTAGATGAAGCCGATGCCAGTGCTGTGGCAAAAATTGATGCGTTAAAGCCGAAGGTGAGCAGTGCAATGTGGCAAACATTAAGCCCCGCTTTATCTATGATTAACCAGTATCAGTTTGATGAGGCAATCGACTTAATTGACGATGTGATTACACAGTTAGGATAGAAAGCGGTAGCGCGAATTTATAATGTGTGACATTGAGTGGAGTTGTTAATGGAAAAAGCAACAATATTAGTCGTCGATGACACACCTGAGAATATCGATATTTTGATTGGTATTCTAGGTGATGATTATAAAGTCAAAGTGGCGATCGATGGGCCAAGGGCATTAGCGTTAGTGACAAAATCGCGGCCTGACTTGATTCTACTCGATGTCATGATGCCAGGTATGAATGGCTATGAAGTCTGCAAGCTGCTAAAGCAAGAGCCGCTGACCAACCATATTCCGGTGATCTTCGTGACCGCCTTATCTGAAATTGCTGATGAAGCCCAAGGTTTTGCATTGGGTGCGGTGGATTACATTACTAAGCCTGTCAGCGCGCCTGTCGTTAAAGCGCGGGTTAAAACACATCTTGCGCTTTATGATCAAAAACGTTACTCGAACAACAAGTTAAAGTTCGTACTCACGAATTAGAAGAAACCCGTTTCGAGATTATCCGTCGTCTTGGCCGTGCCGCTGAATACAAGGACAACGAGACGGGTCTACATGTTGTGCGTATGAGCCATTACGCCCGCATATTAGCGATAAAGCTCGGCTTACCGACAACCTTTTGTGACTTGATTTTTAACGCGGCGCCTATGCACGATATTGGTAAAATCGGTACGCCCGATGCTGTGCTGAAAAAGCCTGGGAAACTTGATGCGCAGGAATGGGAAATTATGCAGCAGCACGCCGCCATAGGTGCAGAAATTATTGGTGAACATAGCGATCCGTTATTGCAAATGGCCCGTCGTATCGCCTTAACTCACCATGAGAAGTGGGATGGTTCAGGTTACCCTAATGGCTTGGTAGGCGAAGTAATCCCCCTTGAAGGGCGTATCACCGCGATTGCGGATGTGTTCGATGCGCTGACTTCGCAACGGCCTTACAAGCAGGCTTGGACGATTGAAGCAACTATGGAGTTATTTGAAAATCAAGCGGGAAAACATTTCGATCCTAAGCTGGTGGAGGAGTTCAAGCAAATCCTGCCAGAAGCAATTGCCATTCGAGATACTTATTTAGAAAATTGATGCTCGAAGTGCATTGACTAAGGTAAAGGCGCCATTGGCGCCTTTATTCTGCTTCAATATTTTATACTAATCATATTAAATCAAAGCATTACGCTTCATCTAATGAGTAGGGCAGGGCTTGGATCGTTAAATGTGATTGTTCATCGTCGGCAAAACGTAGCTGAGTATCATTAGCCGTGTCATTAGGAAGTACGGCGGTTAACAAGACTTGGTTGCCGCGCTGTACAAACTCAATGATTTGACCGCCACGGCGAAAACTGTCTTCCATCGCGATTTCAAGGCCTGATGCTAGGGTGATTTGAAGACTAGTGTGGCCGTGCAAAATATACAGGGCGCGTTTATTACCACCGCGATATTTCATTCGCGCTATGGTTTCTTGTCCCATGTAGCAGCCCTTGTTGAAGCTGATACCGTTAACCGCTTGTAGATTACACATCTGCGGTACGTACTGGCTGGCATGGCTGGCGGCAAGGTTGGGGTAACCTGCTGCAATCTCTAACGCTTGCCATGCACTGGCGTCAAATACACTCAGTTCCGATTGCGCAACTAAAGCTGCCGCAGCATCTGGTGTTAATACTAAAATAAAACGTTCAGCGTCTTTTAAAATCGCACCATTTTCAATGAGTGTGAGCTCTTGCTGAATGTCACCAAAATGTTTGTTCACGAATTGGCTTGCCTGTTCACCGGCAACCCCGAGCAGAGTCCACTCAGCGGATGCATTGCTTAGGGTGGCTTTACTAAACACGGCATATTTTTGTAACTGGGGTAAATCGACTTCGATGGCATCCTTTGGCATCAACATAAAGAGTGCATCTTGAATGGCAAAGGTTCTGAAACTGGCCAGCATTTTACCTTTAGGATCGCAATGCGCGCCCCAGCGCCATTGATCCGTGGCCAATGAGCTGATATCTGTGGTCACTTGGCCATGGATAAAACTGCGGCCTTGTTCTCCAACGACTTTGATGAGGCCCAAATGAGATAAGTTGGCAAGCATAAGTGGAGGCAAGGTAGCGTCCAGATCCCAATGGGGCGTAGAAACTGAAATAGTCATAGCGAGATCCTGAAAATGAAGACGATGTGAGAGGCTAGATTGTAACGGAATTCCAGTTGGCTCAAAAGCATAAGGCGCACATATCTGTGAATGATCTGTGCGCCTTAATATGTGTGCTTTAGTCGATAGGCTTAAAGCGAGTGGAGTTTAAAGTTTAAAACAGCACGCGGGTACGTAATGTACCTTCAATGGCTTTGAGTTCAACTAAGGCTTCTTCCGCTTGAGTTGTATCTACTTCCATCACGACATAACCAATTTCTGCGGTGGTCTGCAAATATTGGGCGGCGATGTTGATGCCTTTTTCCGAGAAGGCTTGGTTGATCTTGATCAACACGCCCGGACGGTTTTGGTGAATATGCAGCAAGCGCGAGGTGCCTTTATGCGTTGGTAATGACACTTCAGGGAAGTTAACCGCAGAAACGGTTGAGCCGTTGTCTGAGTATTTAGCGAGCTTACCCGCGACTTCGATACCAATGTTTTCTTGGGCTTCGGCCGTGCTACCGCCGACATGCGGCGTGAGTAGAACATTGTCTAAACCGCGTAGAGGACTGATAAATTCATCGTCATTCGATTGTGGTTCAACGGGGAACACATCGATTGCGGCACCTGCGAGGTGACGTTCTTTTAACGCAACGGTTAAAGCTTCAATATCGACTACAGTACCGCGTGATGCGTTGATAAAGATGCTGCCCTTTTTCATTGCTGCAAACTCGGCAGCGCCTATCATGTCTTTTGTTTGTGGAGTTTCAGGGACATGTAAGCTAACCACATCAGCTTGTGCTAATAGGAGTTCCAACGAATGGACTTGTTGTGCGTTACCTAGCGGCAGTTTGTCTTCGATATCGAAGAACACGACGCGCATACCTAAGGTTTCCGCCAGAATGCCAAGCTGAGTACCAATATGGCCGTAACCAATCACACCTAAGGTTTTACCACGCACTTCATAGCTGCCCGCTGCGGTTTTCATCCAGCCACCACGGTGAGCGATAGCGTTGCGTTCAGGGATACCCCGCATCAACATAATGATTTCGCCAATTACGAGTTCTGCAACACTGCGAGTGTTTGAGAATGGCGCGTTAAATACTGGGATACCAAGGGATTCGGCGGTGGCAAGGTCAACTTGGTTGGTTCCAATACAGAAACATCCTATCGCGATTAACTTCTCGGCACGTTTCAGCACCTCTGCAGTTAATTGGGTACGCGAACGAAGTCCCACAAAATGCGCATCTTTAATGGACTCAAGTAAGGCTTCATCGCTTAAGGAAGCTTTGTGGTATTCGATATTGGTGTATCCCGCACGTTCAAATACATCGACCGCAGATTGGTGGACGCCTTCCAACAGCAGGATCTTGATCTTATCCTTGTCCAGCGAATGTTTCGCCATGATATGGGTACCCTCTAATTAATAGAAATGTTTCTTATGATATGCTCACAACCTTCACCCACCAAAGTAGCACTTTTTTTGCTCAGTGTGGAGGGCTAGATGGCTAAAGTTAATATTCTAAATTTAGAACAATATCGCATAAGAGGAAGAAACATTGAATAACAAAATCGCATGGTGCGGTATTTACCTCTCAGTTTTGGTGTGGTCGGCGATAAAACCCGCAGATCCTTTCACATGGTGGCTCGAAGCCTTACCTGCATTGATTGCTGTACCGATTTTATTCTTTACTCGCAAACGTTTTCCACTAACACCTCTAGTGTATTTTCTCGTCTTAATACACTGCTGTGTGTTGTTTGTAGGTGCTCATTATACTTACGCTGAAGTGCCGTTATTCGACACGATTGCCGATTGGATGGGTTCAGAACGTAATAATTACGATAAAGTGGGTCATTTTGCGCAAGGTTTTATCCCAGCCATGCTCGCCCGTGAAATTATGTTGCGTAATCAAGCTGTCAAACCTGGGGCTTGGTGCGCGTTTCTTGCTACTTGTTTTGTGCTCGCATTTTCGGCGTTTTATGAACTGATCGAATGGTGGGTTGCCGTGGCAACCGGCGAAGGGGCTGAAGCCTTTTTAGGGACTCAAGGCTATGTATGGGATACCCAATCCGACATGTTTCTTGCCCTCATTGGCGCAATTGTCGCGTTAGCTTTACTGTCTCGTTTTCAAGATAAACAAATCGCGAGACTCAAGCAGAGGATTTAGCGGCTAAAAGTGGATGATGCTCTCTGTTTGAGTTGTAAGACTTTCTTCCCTGAAATATATGGTGTGAGTGTGATGACATTGAGTTGTCATACTTTAGTGTTGTTATTGTGTTTTCTTTGTGTTGCAACTTTGGGTTGATAACGTCATAGTTGGAAAGTATTAGGTGCTGGGTGTTGGCCAAGTAAAACGGTATTTTTGACTGTTATTCCATTTTATTGTGGTGAGTTAGTCGAACCTACTAGCATTAAACAGGGAATAGTACATTTGGGTGATGTTTTTCAATCGTTAACTAGTCAGAATTAACTAGGTTAATGGAATGTTGAAAAATCTAACTAAAAAGACGAGTCAAACATACCATTTTGCAATAGAGAATACTTTTCAGGGAGGAGAGTCATTGAGCACAATTAATGAATTGGTTTTTTTACACCAAATGGCCGCGCCATGTCATTTAGCGTTACTCGCTGAATCCATAGGTTTGAAAACGCGTATAGTAAAGCATGCGGCTGAACTGGATTTAGACAAGAGTCGCCGTAGTTTTTATCTGATCACCCAAAAAGGTTCAGCATTAGATAACAAAGGGATACCTCTGTTAGCTTCGCGATTAGTGTCACATTTTCCTGTGGCGCTGTATCAAGTTGAGCGAGACTCCTTAGACCAAGAATCTGCAATGTTACTCGGCATTCGAGGTATTTTATTTGCCGATCAACGTATGGATCTGATGTTAACGGGTTTACGTAAAATGGTGGCAGAGGAACTTTGGTACGATAGAACTTTGCTAAGCAAAATGTTCCGCCGTGTCGTACAAAAGTTAGAAGGTAATAATGAAATGCCCTCTGATACTGTGGCTATGCTGCAGATGCTGACATCCCGTGAACGCACTATCATTCAATTCGTATCGAGTGGTGCGAGAAATAAAGAAATCGCTCATAGGTTATGTATCAGCGAACATACAGTGAAGGCGCATATTTCTTCTATTTTCCGCAAGACCCAGTCTCGTAATCGGGTTGAGCTTTTACGTTGGGCGCAAACCTATCAAACTCACTTTGAGCTGTGCAGTTAGTCAGTTAAAGATATTGGTCGTTAGCTTTTCGCTGTGAGTGGTTAATGTTAATGATTACTAGCATATCAACATAGAAAAGCGGGAATGTTTATTTAAACATTCCCGCTTTTTGTTTAACACCCTTTTTATAAACCACCACCAAAGAGTTTAGCTGTGGTGGTTTAACAGTATTGACTAGTATTGCACTACAGTGGCAACGTTCATATTGCCTGATTGGTTCACGTTGATGCTGTTGTTAGTGCCTGCTTGAGAACCTAACACTAAGTTGTCATTACCCGTTTGAGTGATTGACAGGCTGTTATTGTCACCGCTAACGCCAAATGAATTTGATGCAAATGAAGTGTCGTTATCGCCGCCTACCCAGTTACCGTTACCTGATTGAGTAATTTGCGCGGTGTTTTCATCACCTTCAATAATCAGGTCAATAACGTTAAGATCGCCACTTTGAAGTGCGCTGACATCGGCATTGTTGTTGCCAGCAACAGAAATCAATGTTTCGTTCTCAGCGCCATCTTGCTCAACATCAACTTCGTTATCGCTACCCACGGCATCTACATAAGCAAAGTTCTCATCACCTTCTTGACTAACTTCAATACTGTTATCTTCACCATCAGCGAAGGCAATGATTTCGTTGTTATCGCCTTTAGAAGATAAATCGAAGTCGTTATCTGTGCCGTATGCACCAAAGGTTGCGAAGTTCGCATCGCCTTTTTGTTTCAAGTCAACGTCGTTGCTATCGCCCCATACTTGGAACTCTGCACCGTTGACATCGCCTTTTTGAGTGATAGTAATATCGTTATCATCACCTTGGATATCGGCCACTAACGTATCACCGATAGTGTTGCCGCTGCCATTTTGGGTAATATCGACACTGTTGTCATCACCCGTAGTCATCGCAAGATAAGCCGTGTTGCCGTTACCTTTTTGATCCATTGAAATATCGTTTTTGCTGCCCGCCAGTGCGTAAACGAAGCCTACATGGTTATCACCCTTTTGGACCATGTCTACTTTGTTGTTGTCGCCTGCAATACCCTTAGCCGCGCCAAAGTTGTTGTTACCCGCTTGATTAACAGAAACGTCGTTGTTGTTACCCACGTTAGCGGTTAAATCAAGGGCAATTAAACCCGCTTGGTTGTTGTCACCGATTTGTGTGATTTTACCGTCGTTGTTGCTGCCTTCAACGCGAAAAACTGCAAAGTTTGCGTCGCCTTCTTGCTCAACAAACACGCTGTTTTCAGCGCCAGTGATTTCAACTTGGCTTTCGTTGACTTCGCCTAATTGGTTAACGAATACCGTGTTATCGTTGCCAGTAACATCGCTACTGCTTTGGTTAAAGAAACCATCTTGCGACACATTTACATTGTTGTTGTCACCTACAACACTTGCACTTGCCACATGCCAGTCAACTTGTTGCGTTATTTGGACCTTGTTATCAACACCCGTTGAATTAATAGCCGCTTCATGCCACACGCCATCTTGGATGACGGTTGCGGTTTGAGCTGTACCTGTTTGCACAACCGCTGCAGCGTTAAGGCCACCCGTTTGTGAGACTAAAGTGTCTTGGGCTTGGCCTGACTGTACTACGCTAATTTCACTCACTGTACTGGCAGCAAAAGCTTGACCGCTTAAACCTGTTGCAATGGCCAAAGCAATAAGTGATTTTTTAGCTTGTGATTTCATGTGACGCTCCCTGTTTAATATTGAGTTATTGAGATTGCAGCACCATCCGCAATCTGTTGAATCGAAAAGTTGCCGCTTCCTAGTTGGTTCAGTTGCACGAGATTGTCATTGCCAATTTGTGTCACTGAAGCCGTATTTTGACCGCCGACTTGCAGTAGCTGGACTTCATTGTTTGAACCAATCTGTGTGATTAGCGCATCGTTATCATTGCCCACTTGTGTTACATCGGCCTTGTTATCGCTGCCTGACTGGAACAGTAATCCTTGGTTGGCAGTGCCTTGTTGAACCAGCTCGATAAGGTTATCGCGACCGGAACGTTCCAGTAATGCCTGAAGGGTTACGGGTAACTCGTTGACATTCAGCTCTTGTGCTGAAGTCATACAACTACAGAGCAAGATCAGCGGCACCAAAAAGCGTATAGAGGTATTTGGCACGGGTGACTCCTTGCATCAAATAGCTTGGGCTGCTTAAAGTAACTTGCATCCCAAATTCAGACCTGAAGATACGAGTCCCGTTAATATGTCGCAATTGGCCAAACGGGTATTTATTCTAGAAAGGATTAACGGAAGGTAAATGATAGCTGTATTTATATCGTATTGATTAAATAGATTTTATATGTTTATTGACGTGTTTTTATTTAAGGGGGCTAGTCTAGTTGTCCTAGTAGTTAAGTCGTATTTGTTGTGAAGCGAGTATTTGTTTTTAAACAATGCAATAACAAGTGAAGGGAAATACATCGACTATCGCGTTTGCATTTTCTTGATAAAAAAGCACGCGTTTGTGCCAGCGAGAAACTGCTGAGGAGTTTAATTAACTGTAGCAACCTATGTCATTTACCCTGTGTGCAACAACAGGCTTCTTGTCCTTGCAGTAATGAATTCTAGGTTAAACAAAGGGACATTACTGTGAGCGGAAGATTAACCATTATTATGATTAAATTCCTTAATGGGGTAGAGAGAAGATTAACACTACTGTTTTATGCGAGATCAGTGCTTTGCTGGTTCTTTTAACTCTTCATGGAATGCTTCGGAACTGATTTGGCTTTTACGGTCTTCTAGTTGCTGCATCGCACTGTTATTACTCACAGTTAATGCATTGAAGCGAGTATTGATATCGTCCATTTCGTTAATGTATTCAGGATCGGTTTTCTCTTTATTTTGCCAATAACGCTTACGTTCTAATTTCTGTAATTCACTGGCGCGCAGAATTTCAAAATAGCTATTTTCCTGCTTAAGACGATATATCTCGCCGTCGAGTAACTGCAATAATTTTTCTTTAGAAATGGTTCGGCTATTCAGTAGAGTGTGTAAGGGATCGACAGGAATATCCCTTTTATCAGAGTCTACTTCAGTCGTTATCCCTAACTGGTATTCGATTTTATGTTGGCTAAATTCCTGCGGGCAAGCGGTTTGGCTAAAGACAATTTTGTCATCTTTACGGCATTTATAAATGGTATTTGCCTGTATTGCAGTGGGCAAAATAACACAAATTAGGGTGAGTATCAGTCTTGCCATGAGGCCACAAATCCTTTGTACACTTGCATAGCTATTATGATTTAATTGTTTGATTAAGCATGATAAATAGTGATTATGACGTTTATATTATTATGCCTTTTTAACCGTTTATTGTTAGGTCGACGGGCTGTTAAGCCCAATAAATTAAAGGATTAGCCATGCATCATTAGAAGGTCAAATTCACTCGTCAATGTCTGCCGCTAATCATTTACCTTAAATTAACATCTGCATCATACTATGGCGTAAATTTAGGGATAAAACCAGTTTTTTGACGCTTCAAATTTTTGGCGCTTGGATTGATTCTAAAGAAGAAAATAGCTTCTGGTCGGTCATTAGGTAAATAAAAAGGAGCGACTGCTCCTTTTTATTTATTGATAACGCTTAAGAGATTAGCGATCGAACCTTAAGTTGTCGATAAGTCGCGCTTTACCTATATAGGCGGCGGCCAAAATGACTAAGGTTTGGTCTTGGCTCTGCGCTTTCTCAAGCGTGTGGGCATGACGAATTTCCAGATAATCCGGCGTAAAGCCCGCCGCCACTAAACTGATTTTCGCTTGCTCGGTGACAGCATCAACACTCTGACCTTGTTTGATCCCTGCAGCCATAGCATCTATCGCCTGTTTTAATGCTGGTGCAGCGGCTTTTTCTGCGGCGGTGAGATAACCATTGCGCGAACTCATGGCTAAACCTGAGTCCTCACGTATGGTATCAACACCGATAATCTCAATCGGTAATGACAAGTCTTCAACCATAGTTTCAATGACTAATAGCTGTTGATAGTCTTTATTGCCAAAGAGTGCCACATCGGGCTGTACTATGTTGAATAGTTTACAGACGATTGTCGCAACGCCTCGAAAATGCCCCGGACGGCTAGCGCCGCAGAGCAGATCTGAAATACCTGGCACTTCAACATAGGTTTGTTGCGCTAAGCCCTTGGGATACATCACGGCTGGCGTTGGGGTAAACAGCAACTCAGCGCCAGCAGCCGTGAGGGCTTCACTGTCGGCGGCGAGTGTGCGTGGGTAGGCATCGAGATCTTCGTTCTGGCCAAACTGCATTGGATTGACGAAAATCGATACCACCACATGATCACAACGTTTAGCCGCTTCTTTCACTAAGGTGATGTGTCCCCGATGGAGATTGCCCATGGTCGGCACGAAGGCGACAGTTTCGCCCTTGGCACGCCATGCACGCACTTGAGTGCGAATATCATCAATATGGGCGCTAGTGATCATTGAGCCTTACCTTGCATAAATCTGTTATTTGTTAAAAGTGTGTTCTTCGCCAGGAAAGGTTCCTTGGGCAACTTCGTCGATATAAGCACGTACCGCAGAACGAATTTCACCGGTTTGTTTTAGGTAGTTTTTCGAGAAACGTGGAATGTAACCACTTGAAATACCTAACACATCATGCATCACCAAGATTTGGCCATCGGTCGATGCGCCTGCGCCAATTCCAATGACTGGAATCGTTAAGGCTTGAGTGATCGCCGCAGCGAGAGGCGCAGGGATACATTCCACTACGAGTAGTTGAGCCCCTGCAGCTTCTAAAGCCTTAGCTTCGTCGAGGATGCGCTGGGCATTTTCGGCATCGCGGCCTTGCACTTTAAAACCACCAAATACATGAACCGACTGAGGCGTTAAGCCTAAGTGGGCACACACAGGAATACCACGTTCGGTGAGCTTAGTGACGGTTTCGAGTAACCAGTGGCCGCCTTCGACTTTGACCATGTTCGCGCCAGCTTGCATTAACTCAGTGGCGTTGACCATGGCTTGTTCTGGTGTGGCGTAACTCATAAAGGGCATATCGGCGATCAGCAGGGCACGTTCGATACCGCGACGAACACAGCGAGTATGGTAAGCGATTTCTGCAGTAGTGACGGGCAGGGTATCGTCATGGCCTTGGAGAACCATTCCCAAAGAATCGCCGACCAGCAGCACATCGACACCTTCGCTATCGAACGCGCTGGCAAAACTGGCATCATAGGCTGTCAGTGCCGTGAATTTTCTACCTTCCTGTTTGTATTTCAACAGGGTTGAGCTAGTAATTTTAGACATATGGATGATCTTCAAACCAAATAGAAGTGGTGTTATAAGCTAACTGAGGACGGACTTCAATGATCAATGCCCAGTTGTTGTAACTCGGCCAACATTTTTGTATCGATAAGACTGTCGATGGCAGTGTTGCAAGGCAGAATCAGATCCGGTGCAATTGCGGCTAAAGGCACGAGCACAAAGCTGCGCGTTTTCATGCCGTAGTGGGGCACTTTGAGTCTAGGAATGTCAATGTTCTCATTACCATACAAGAGTAAATCGAGATCTAAGGTTCTCGGCCCCCAACGCTCTAGGCGGACTCGTCCTTGGGTGTTTTCAATATGCTGCAGTGCATCGAGTAAGGCTAATGGCGCAAGATCAGTATCGAAACTCGCCACCGCGTTAATATAATTGGGTTGCACGACATCGCCCATGGGCGTCGAATGGTAATAGGGAGAAACGACGAGACTATTGCCTAAGGCTAAGGCGGACAATGCCATCACGGCATTGTCCAATTGCGCCTTGGGATCTTTAAGATTTGCGCCTAATGCGACGTAGACGCGGGGCATTATTCAGCCGTTTTAACTTTAGGTGTACCACTCGCTTTAGGTGCGCTCGTCGGCGCTGAACCATCGGCATTCGGTGTACGAGGACGGCGACGACGTTGGGTGGCATTACGGTTGCGGTTTGGCGATTTACTGCCGCTACGCGCTATAGCTAAACGTTCTGTTTCATCGGCTTCGACAAATTGTTGCCACCAAGCGGCACTTTTAGCGACATTACCCGCTTCGACTTCGCCCCTGAGTAAGAGTAAATCGTATGCGGCTCTAAACTTAGGGTGTTCCATTAGTTTAAAGGCGCGAGTGCCTTGGCTACGATCAAAGCGTAACTGTAACTGCCAAATGTCTTTTGCTGGCGTACTAAAACGGCGTGGAATACTAATGGTTTGGCATTGCTGCTCCATCACATCGCCCATGGCGGCAAAGAAGGCATCGTATAACGTCAGGCCACTTTCAACGGCAATATCTTCGGCGCGTTGACGCAGTGGATACCAGAGAAGCGCAGCATAGAAGAATGAAGGTGTGACCGGCTTATCTTCGTTAACTCTTTGATCTGTGCTCTTCATGATGGCTTGCACCATTTTCATGGTCGTACCTTTAGGATCATCTTTTAGCAGAGCGGCCACTTGCGGAAACAGCGGCGCGAATAGCTTGTATTCTTGCATCAGTTCGAAGTTGGCTAAGGCTTTGCCTGCAAAGAAGAGTTTTAACACTTCTTCGTACATACGTGCTGCCGGAATATCTTTTAGCAGCGGCGCTAATTGTTTAATCGGCGCGGCTGTGACGGTTTCGATACCCATGTTGAGTTTAGTGGCGAAACGCACTGCCCTTAACATACGCACCGGATCTTCACGGTAACGGGTTTCTGGATCGCCAATTAATCTTAGGGTGCCCGCTTTGAGATCGGCCATACCGCCGCCATAGCTGCGAATCGAGTAATCGCTGATATCGTAATAGAGGGCATTGACGGTAAAGTCGCGGCGCTCGGCATCTTCATCGATTTCGCCATAGACGTTATCGCGCAGCAAACGCCCTTCGGCATTGGCTTTAGAGACTTTCTCATTACTTTCGCCGTGGTGACCACGGAAGGTGGCAACTTCAATCACATCGCGGCCGAAAACAATGTGTGCTAAGCGGAAACGGCGACCGACAACACGGCAATTACGGAATAATTTTTTGATTTCTTCCGGTGTTGCATTGGTCACTATGTCGAAATCTTTAGGCTCAATCCCTAAGAGTAAATCGCGTACACCGCCGCCGACTAAATAGGCTTTAAAGCCTGATTTATTCAGTCTGTATAATACCTTAAGGGCATTCTCGCTGATTTGTTTGCGCGAGATGGTATGGGCATCTCTTGGTACTAACTCTAAACTCAAAGCACCGGAACTTTGTTCAGGTGTTGTTGGTTCAATCTGAGCTGGAGTCGGAGCGGTCGTTTTAGGCGCGTCTTCAAATAGCTGTTTGCAGAATTGGCTGATACGGCGAAAAATGGGACACCTCGAAATATGATCTGTTATTTGATTAAAAATCTGGCGGCTATCATATACCAAATGCGGCCTAATGAGTATATCAGGGCTCGATCAGTATCTCAGATTGTTGCGGTATAGTGGATAATTGAAACTGATCCACGGCTTGAGCGAGCATTTGTGCCACAGAGCCGCGGGTTTCGACGGGTGTTTGGCCTAAAAATGCCAGTGCCGCATTAAGGCTCGACTGTGGATTAAGCGTATCAATTGCCTGTGCATGATTCTGTTTTGAGAGCTTAAAGCCTTTACTTATGCAGGCGAGCGGCAAGTGCAGCCATTGCGGTGCGGCTAAACCAAAGCTTTGATACAAACTCAGTTGGCGACAACTGGCCTCGATTAAGTCGCAGCCTCGAACCACTTCGGTGACCCCTTGATAAGCATCGTCGAGTACCACGGCTAGTTGATAGGCGTACAGACCATCACTGCGTTTGATGATGAAATCCTCTGCGGCAAAATGGCTATCAACGCAAATATGGCCCATTAGATTGTCATCAAATTCTTGCACTTGCGCCGTGTTGACGATTCGCACCGCACCCAACCTAACAAGATTTGCAGACTGGGTTTGTGGCAATCGGTGGCAGCGGCCATCGTAGACGCCGCCCATGGCTTGAATTTGCTTGCGACTACATTGGCAGAAATAGGCTTTATCTTGGGCGAGCAGCGAGTCAATTTGTGCTTGATAAGCCGCTGTGCGCTGGCTTTGATACAGAGGCACATCATCCCACTCAAACCCATAGGCTTCTAAGGTGCGTAAGATATCATCGGCGGCGCCTTTGACTTCCCGTGGTGGGTCTATATCTTCGATGCGAATTAGCCATTTACCCTGTTGTGAGCGGGCGCGCAGATAACTGCCAAGGGCGGCGATAAGCGAGCCAAAGTGCAAGGCACCCGAAGGCGAAGGCGCAAAGCGGCCGACATAGGGCTGGCTGGATAAATCGGAATGTAATGGCTTTGACATAACAACTAGATGGCGTTTTAAAGTCGCGACGGTAAAAGTGGATGTATTTTAGAGGGATGCCAAGAGAAAAGCGAATCGGGGTAAATTGGAGTGAGCTTGGCTTAAGCTCGTCGAGTTTACGCGTTGCTAGAAACAAATAGGCGGGGAAATCCCCGCCCAGTATGCTTGATTAACCAGCCATTTGTTTCTCTTTGATCTCTGCAAGCGTTTTACAGTCGATGCATTGATCGGCTGTTGGACGCGCTTCGAGACGGCGGATGCCGATTTCGATACCGCAAGAATCACAGAAGCCGAAATCGTCCTCTTCAATTTTTTGCAGTGTTTTTTCGATTTTTTTAATCAGCTTACGTTCTCTATCGCGAGCACGAAGTTCGAGGCTGAACTCTTCTTCTTGTGCTGCACGGTCAACAGGATCGGGAAAGTTTGCGGCTTCGTCCTGCATGTGGCTAAGAGTACGGTCGACCTCTTCACGCAACTGATTGCGCCAAGCTTCAAGAATTGTCTTGAAGTGACCCAGTTGCTTAGCGTTCATATACTCCTCACCCGGCTTTTCCTGGTAAGGATTTACACCTGCGATAGCGAGTACGCCAAGTTTTTTGGTGCCTTCAGGCATAACGCATCTCCTGTAATCATTTGCGTTTGTAGGGCGTCCTTAAGAACGGCCGCTATCTATAGCAGAATCTTCACATCGAGGCAAACTTTTCATTCTGCTTTGATTGAATTTTTTGACTATGTTCGCTAATTCAAATGAAATCAAATTTAACTCAGCCTTAACATCATACTCGTACATCGCAGGCTTGGGCTAGGTGAATCTCAGTAGGGGAGATTTTACAGCGATAGGCTAGCACTTCAATGCCGGCTAACACAGCCATTTTCAGTAACTTAGCATATTCAGGGTCGATATGTGCTGCGGGGGCAACACTGAATATTTCACTGTGCTGCACCACAAATAGCAATACGGCTCTGTGGCCTTGACTCACCATGTGCATCAATTCACGTAAATGTTTTTGACCGCGTAAGCTCACAGCATCAGGAAAATAACCTTGGCCATCTTCGAGCAAAGTACAACTTTTGACTTCTATATAACAGGCGGGTTTTTGAGCACCCTGTAGTAGGATATCGATGCGACTATTTTCATCACCGTATTTGACTTCACGGCTGAGGCTATCATAACCCGTGAGTTCCTTGATGATACCTTTATTGATGGCTTCTTCGGCTAAGGTGTTCGCCTGACCCGAGTGGATACCGATTAAGCCTGCATCTGGCGTGGTCATCAGTTCCCACGTATGGGCATATTTACGTTTAGGGTTATCAGAGGTAGAAAACCATACGGTTTCACCGGGATACAGGCAATTACGCATAGAGCCGGTATTGGGGCAATGTAGGGTGATCTCACTGCCGTCGCTTAACTGCACATCGGCCAGAAAACGTTTATAGCGGCGCAGTAAAATGCCCTGTTGTAGTGGCGGAGTAAATTCCATCGGTAGACCTATCTCGGCTGTTCTAGGTCGCAAAGCCTAGCAAATTTCGCAAATGTTTACAGATTTTACCTGAGTAACTTCAGCCAATCGCTTTGCGTCATCGTCTGCTAGCAGTAAACTGCCGCCATAAAGTTTGTTCTGATTGCTGATTGATTGTTCTGATTGATTATTCTAAAACGAATCGAAAAATAAGGATCCCTAATGAGTGAACTAAAAGTAACTGAATTGATGAAAGTGCAATTAACCAAAGAAGCACCCGCCG
This sequence comes from Shewanella sp. SW1, assembly GCF_025653545.1. Taxonomy (NCBI): domain Bacteria; kingdom Pseudomonadati; phylum Pseudomonadota; class Gammaproteobacteria; order Alteromonadales; family Shewanellaceae; genus Shewanella; species Shewanella sp. SW1. The sequence continues at coordinate 41,267 of NZ_JAKKSG010000005.1, forward strand.
CGCACTGGGGCAAGGCTGATGTGACTTATACTGCCGACGGTGCACAAATTCATTTAGCGGGTGGCGATGAGCTACGTCAAATTCAAATGGCGGCCCGTAAACTGCGCAATCAAGGTATTAGCTGCGTGGAATTAGCTGGGCAGTTTTGGGATCTCAATAGCCAATGGGTGTTTGCCCAAGGTTTCGCGACGGCAAAACCAGGCTATCAAATCCATTGGTGTGGTGATGAGTCTGTGCAAGCAGAATTGCAACGTCGACTAGATGTGGCAACCTTTGCCCGTCAACTGATCAACGATACGCCTGAAAACCTGTCGCCAGTGAAGCTTGCCCAACAAGCAGCAAAATGGTTGGCTGACGTTGGTGGCGACAAGGTAAGTTATCGGATTATCGAAGGTGAAGCGCTGCTCGAAGAACAGTGGATTGGTATCCATGCCGTCGGTCGCGGCAGTGAGCGTCCACCAGCAATGTTAGAGTTAGACTTCAACCCATTAGCCGCCGATGCACCCGTGTCTGTGGCGCTTGTGGGTAAAGGGATTACTTTTGATTCTGGCGGTTACAGCATTAAAGCCTCTGAAGGCATGTTAGGCATGAAATGCGACATGGGCGGGGCGGCGACTGTGACTGCAGCGCTCGGTTTAGCGATCAAATCTGGCCTCAACAAACGCGTTAAACTCTTCTTATGTTGTGCTGAAAACTTGATCAGCGGCCGCGCCTATAAGTTAGGTGATATTCTGACCTACAAAAATGGTGTAACAGTTGAAGTGGTGAACACAGATGCGGAAGGGCGCTTAGTGTTGGCCGATGGCCTACAAGCCGCTTCTGCTACAGGCGCACCTTTTATTATCGATGCAGCGACCCTTACAGGCGCCGCTGTGATGGCGGTGGGTTCTAACTACAACGCGATTTTCTCGCCACAGGCGGATGTGTTGCAACTGGCCCAGCAAAAAGCCACTAGCGTTGCCGAGCGCGTATGGCCGCTGCCGCTGGATCCTTGGCACAAAGAAATGTGTCCATCTGCCTATGCTGACACAGCCAACAGCCGCGCAATGAAAGGCGGTGGTGCAGGTGGTGCTTCTAATGCCGCTGGTTTCTTATGGCGTTTCGTGTCACCTGAAGCTAAATGGTTACACGTTGATTTAGCGGGCGCTTTTGAAGATTCAGCTTCTGCCATGTGGGGCGCGGGTGCAACGACCCATGGCGTATTGACTATTAGTGAATTGATTAAAGGCTAAGCCTAGCTAGTGAATTGGTTAAAGGCTAAGTCTAGCGCTAAGACTAAATCAGATATGTTAGCTAAGATCCATTAAGGTTCCGTAGCTTTGATTAAACCGCCTACGGGCGGTTTTTTATTGGTTGAAAGATGAGAACACTCGTTTACTTGGCGTTTCAGTGGCTTCATGGCATGTTATGGCTGAGCATTTTTAATCGGGAAACATGATGATAACTATACGAAAAGCAACGAAAGCGGATGCTCAGGCCTGCTGGGATATCCGCAATGCGGCGATCAATAAGGGCTGCGCTGGATTTTATGATGCGGGCGATCTGGTGATTTGGACCGAGGGCGAACTGACCGAGCAATTTAGCCGTATCGTCGATGTACATTTTTATGTGGCAGAGTTGTCCTCTGACGAGTCGCAGCTTAAGACTGTGGTCGGCACTGCCATGTTGGATGAACCCTATGCCCAGTTAGAAGCCTTGTTTGTTTCCCCCAATGCTATGGGGTTAGGTGTCGGCAAGGTATTGCTACAATTTATTGAAACTATGGCTTTTAATCAGGGGATAGCCCAACTCAGATTGGAGTCAACTTTAAATGCGGTGGATTTCTATCGTCACTGTGGTTTTGGTGGTGAAGGTTTAGAGGAGGAATCTATCTACTGTTCGCCCAGAGGCATAGCCTTAGAGTGCATGGTGATGTATAAAAATCTAGGACGGTCTTTGGTCTGCTAGGGCGCAGTAAAAAACGCTGCTGCTAGAACGCCGCGTTGCGGCTACGGATAGCGGCATGCAGCAAACTGCTACAGAACGTCACTTTGTGACTCACGATTTACGGAACAGGCTTTACCCTTTCGGTAAGTGCAGCGTTCTATGAGTGAGTTTACGAACGTTCTGTTTTCCTAGAATCTAGAGCCTAGAACCTATTTTCTGAGAGGTTGCTGACATACTCAAGGGAATCAAGAGATCAAGTATGAATGCGGAATTAACTTATATAAAGTCACATTAAAAAGGTTGCTGACACACTCAAGGAAATCGACAGATCAAGTATGGATGTGGAATTAACTCTGAAGATTTAGAGTTTAAGATAAGATTGCTGACATATTCGAGGGAATCAACAGATCAAGCATAGATGTGGAATTCATTCTTCATAAAAGGTTGCTGACATACTCAAGGGAATCAAGAGATCAAGCATGGATGCGGGATTAACTCTGAAGACTTAGAGTTTAAGATAGGGTTGCTGACATACTCAAGGGAATCAAGAGATCAAGCATGGATGCGGAATTAACTTATATAGTTTCGTTAAAAAGGTTGCTGACATACTCAAGGAAATCAACAGATCAAGATGGGGGAATTAACTCCCAAGAGTATGCCAACTATCGTTCTTTCGCCTGAAATCCCGATGCCGACAAGATTAGCGCTAGTGGCTTAAATAAAACTTAATCCATTGCAAAAAAAGACTTTATTTCCTTAGCCTTTAGTCAAAATTGCCCACAAATCCTCAAGGTTTCAGTTCGCTTCTGGGGTATTAAGTTGCTGACGTTTTTCCATCAAATCTTTAATCAAAGGCGTGAGGATCAGCTCCATCGCCAGCGACATTTTGCCGCCTGGGACGACGAGTGTGTTGACCCGTGACATAAATGAACCTTGGATCATATTGAGGTAATAGGGAAAGTCGACATTATTGATACCGCGGAAGCGGATCACCACAAAGCTCTCATCTAAGCTCGGAATATCTTTGGCACTAAATGGGTTAGAGGTATCGACCGTCGGTACTCGTTGAAAGTTAATGTGAGTGCGGGAGAACTGCGGCGTCATGTGCTTAATATAGTCGTCCATACTGCGCACAATTGACCCCATGACTTTTTCACGGCTGTGTCCACGCTCCGAAGTATCGCGGATAATTTTTTGGATCCACTCTAAGTTGACTATGGGGACCATGCCGATCAGCAAGTCCACATGCTGGGCGACATTGGCATCACCAGTAACTACGCCGCCATGTAAGCCTTCGTAGTAGAGCATATCGGTATTTTCAGGTAGTGGTCGCCATTGGGTAAAAGTGCCGGGCATCTGGTTAAAAGGCACTGCCTCATCGAAGGTGTGTAAATAGCTGCGGGTTTCACCTTGGCCTGTGGTGCTGTAATCGCGAAAGCATTGCTCTAAACGAGCAAAGTTATTAGCCTCTGGGCCAAAATAGCTAAGATTGCGATTTTCAGCTTGGGATTTGCGGATCATGACTTCCATTTCGGCGCGGGTAAAATGATGAAAACTGTCGCCTTCGACAAAGGCGGCGTTGATCCCGAGTTGGCGAAAAATATGGCTAAAGGCGGTCGTGGTGGTGGTGGTTCCCGCGCCTGATGAGCCTGTAACTGCAATAATGGGATGTTTTGCTGACATTTTTTCTACCTAGCTAGGAACCAAAAGAGCCGCTTATGGGGAAGCGATAAAAACGCGAGTACTATTTATACGGTACAGAGGTAGGACTGGTCAATCTTGCTGCTGTGCTATTTGTTCCGCTGAACGTATGGCGAAGGATTCATCGTCTTCACTGTACTCTAATTTCAGCTTACCTTGCTTAAGTGCTTGTTGACATTGGACTATCGCCTGAGCAAGCTCCTGTTCATCGAGACTGGCAAAGCTGCCATCCTCCACTTGACCGAAGAGATATTCGCGGATCACATTGGCGAGCGTTTCCTTGGGGAGTTGTAACAGGGTTTCATAGGGAATGAGCATCGGTGTTTCCTTGGGTGATATTGTCGCCGTTGATTGGGTCTGCGCTAAGTGAGTCAACACTTTGATCGCCTAATAAAAAATGTAAAATCCGTCTCTCAAGGTAGAAGCGCGGTTTCCAAGGTGTACCGCCTTCAATAAAGCCGACATGGCCGCCATAGGGATGCAGTTCGTATTCCACATAGCCCGACAATTGACTTGATTGGGGGATCACTTCATCGGTCATAAAGGGATCGTCCTTGGCATGGATGATAAGCGTCGGTTTAGTAATGCGGCTGACAAAGGGTAAGCCACTAGCACGCGTATAGTAATCGTCGACGCCGTCAAAGCCGTGCAATGGCGCTGTGACTTTATCGTCAAAATCATAGAAGGTATTTAAACGGTCGACCTGCAACTGGCTTAGCGGCATAGAGATGGCTAAGTCGGGATCATTCAGTTTATGGCTTATCTTCTGTTGCAACTGTTTGATTAAATAACTTTGATACACCTTTGAAAAGCCATTTTCCAAGCGTTTAGCACAGGCTGACAATTGCAGCGGCGCAGAGACAACCACTGCGCGGGCTAATAAACTATCATCCTGATATTCGCCTTGATACTTAGTCAGCACATTGCCGCCTAAACTGTAACCTACGGCTAATAAGGGCGATTGCGGATACGCGCTTTTCAGAGTCGATAGACTAAACTGTAAATCGTCCGTATCGCCACTGTGATAACTGCGGGCGAGGCGATTGGCCTCACCCGAACAACTTCTGTGATGATGCACGACGGCAGCGAGTTGCTGTTCTTTACAGGCTTGCAGTATCCGCCGCGCATAATGGGACTGCGCACTTCCTTCTAAGCCGTGGATGATCACCACGATCGGTTTGCCAGACAGTGGAAAATCCTGCCAATCTAAATCGATAAAATCGCCATCGGGTAACTCTAAGCGCTGCCGCTGTAATGCTGGTTTGGCCACTTTAGTGAATACGGGTAAAATCGTTTGTATATGGGGACTCTTGGCCCACCAAGGTGGCATAAAGGAATTTGGCATAGATGTTTATCTTGGTATCGGCTATTGCTGAAAATTAAAACGTGTGTTTAATTTATACCCAAACCAACTCAAAATGCTGAAATTCGTATTTTGAGGTCGCTTGGGTATAAACTCGCGGCCATTGTAGCACAATTGTTTTTTATGCTGATATTTAGGCCGACATTTAGGTTGATAATTAGGAGATAGAGATGAAGCGACGAACCTTTATAATGGGCGCGTTTGCCGGTACGGCGGCGTTAGCCTTAGGGGTTAATCTCTATTCTCCTGAGTTTAGTTTGCCCGAGGATAGCGAAGGCAAAGATTATCGTTTGTTGTTTAGCGTGCTTTTGCCTGTGATGCTCGACGGCGCCTTGCCTGATGTGGCCATTCATAAGTTAGCGGCGCAAAACCGCACTTTAGATGCCATCAAACAGTCGATTGCTGTGTTACCCGATGAGCAGCAGACCGAATTGTTTGAGCTGCTCGATATGCTCGAAAATCGTCTTGGTTTACTGGTACTCACCTCGAGCATGACGCCGCTATTGATGCGCTCTCCCGCCGAGTTAACTGATATGTTAGAAACCTGGCGGCACAGTTATTTTGCTTTGTTACAAACGGCTTATCTCGGATTGCGGGAATTAGTGATGGCAAGTTACTACGCTTGTCCTGAGCACTGGAGCCGCCTGCATTATGCCAAGCCTGAACTGTTCAAATAGCGAGTCCATTTTTAACCTAATCAAACGCCGAATAATAAGCATCTTACCCGCGACAGTGGAGCACTCAAGTTGGCAATCATAGATCCTATAGTGAATGGTTTAAGCTCTGGTTGGTTGCACACTGATGCGAGCCAATTGCAAGAAAACCAGCAGTTTGAAGCTGATGTGATTATTGTCGGTACAGGTGCTGGCGGCGGTGTGGCGGCTGAAATCCTCACCCAAGCAGGGCTAAGCGTGATCATGATTGAGGCGGGGCCGCTAAAATCCTCCAGCGATTTTAATATGGAAGAGCGGGTCGCTTATCCCAACTTGTATCAACAAGCCGCGGCGATGAAAACCGCCGATAAGGCGATTGGCATTTTTCAAGGCCGCGCAGTCGGTGGCTCAACCACAGTTAACTGGACCACTTCTATTCGCACGCCGACCGAGGCGTTAGCTTTTTGGGCGCAACATAAGTCGGTTGCTGGGCTTAATCGCGAGAGTTTAGATCCTTGGTTTGAGCAAATGGAACAACGGCTCAACATTCATGAATGGAATTATGAGCCTAATCGCAATAATGCCGCCCTGAAGCAAGGTTGTATCAATCTTGGCTGGGAATACACAGTAATTAAACGCAATGTGGCGGGTTGCTGGAATACCGGCTATTGCGGAATGGGTTGTCCGGTCAATGCGAAGCAATCTATGTTAGTCACTACGATTCCCGCGGCACTTGAGAAAGGCGCGCAGCTGATCAGTCGCGCTAAAGTGACTAAGATTGAGCACCATAATGGTCAAGTGTTTGCGTTAAAGGCGCAGGCGCTGGATGTGAATTTACGACCCACTGACGTTGAGCTGTTATTTAAGGCTAAACATTATATTTTGAGTGCGGGTGCTATCCATACACCGACGATTTTGATGCGTTCGCAAGTGCCCGATCCTCACCAACTTTTGGGTAAACGCACCTTTTTACATCCTACTTTGTTATCCGGCGGCGTATTTGCCGATTCGATCAATGGCCATAGCGGTGCGCCGCAATCTATCTATTCCGATGAATTTGTGTGGAACAATGGCGCCGATGGTGAGCTGGGTTATAAACTCGAAGTGCCGCCGGTGCATCCGATTTTAATTGCCTCTAAAACCTTAGGATATGGTACAAGTCATGCTGAGTTAATGTCACAATTCAATCAGTTGCAAGTGACTATCGCTTTGATCCGCGATGGCTATCATCCCGACAGTCAAGGCGGTGAAGTACACTTAAGGGATAAGGGTTTTGCTTTAGATTATCCGCTGACCGATGCCTTTTGGCGGGCCGCGAGACGCGCTTTTGCCAGCATGGCGGAGTTACAATTCTCGGCGGGCGCCTTAAAAGTGTTGCCGATCAGCGATGGCATGCCTTACTTATCCTCGTGGAAAGACGCCAAAGAGAGCATTGCGCAGATGTCACTCGCGCCACTGCGCACTATCGTCGCATCGGCGCACGTGATGGGCGGTTGTCCCTTCGGCGAAGATGAAAAGCTTTCTATGGTCAACAGTTATGGTCAGTCGCACTATTTAGAGAATTTATCTGTAATGGATGGGTCTATCTTCCCGACCAGCCTTGGCGCTAACCCGCAGCTGTCGATTTATGGCATCACGGCACGTAATGCCACCGCACTTGCGCAAAAGCTCACTGACGGTAAAGCCTGATGTTATCTTATCAAAATGCAGCTTAGCTTGATAAAGCTTGATGGGGTGTGAATGTCTGAAAACATATTACGGGAAGGTGGTTGCTTATGCGGCGCGATTCGTTATCTGATTGAAGGTGAACCCTTTGATGCGGATTATTGCCACTGCCGTTCATGCCAAAAAAGCACGGGATCTGCATTTGGGGCTTGGATGGATTTTAAACTCAGCCAAGTGATTTGGCTTAAAGGTCAGGTGACTGAGTTTGCATCGTCCGAGTTTATTCGCCGTGGATTTTGTGACCAATGCGGTACATCGTTAACTTACCGACATACTCAATATCCTGATTATTCGACCTTGAGCATAGCGAGTCTGGACGATGCTAATCAAGTTCAGCCTAAGTACCATATTTATACTGAGAGTCAGCTGAACTGGTTGGTGATCGAGGATGACTGTGAACGCTATCCGCAAGGCCGCAGCTGTTAGCGGCTCAGATGATCATAGCGTTAATTTGATTGAGTTTGAGCTAACATGGTTGAGCTTGTTTTAACTTGATTAACTTAGATCAGGGCGCAATGAGGCCGATTTCGTTGGCGTCAATGTCACTGAGTCCAAACAGGCTTAAGTAGCTCACTAGATTTGTCGCTTGGCCGTTTGGGCTGAGTTCATTGAGTTTATTCAAGATGGTTCGCTGCGCTTTACGTTCCATCATCAGCTCAACAGCGAGCATCTGCTGATACTCTTGCTCATTCAGGCTGGATTTAGCGAGTTTACGTAATTTGCGATAGGGCGTGAGAAACCTTTCATCCCATTCACCTACAGCATTCATCAGTGCTTGCCATTGGTCCGTGCTGTATTGCTGCGGCCCAGACACATCCATAGTGATATCTAAATATTGTGCCAGTAGCAGTAGATTGACGTTCACCTGACAGCTATTTTGCAATTCGAGACAGAGCGCTTTGTTTTGCGCATAGCTCATATCACACCATTGCCAGAGTTGACTGTCGAACTGGGTTAAAACCGCCATACTATTTCCTTGTATTGCCGCTGCTACTGACTTTTATGTAAAAGAACGCTGGAGTTATTGTTGCTCCATGACCTCTTGCTCCATTGCATCTATCTCTTCTTGCAACTCGAGCCATTGCATTTCACTGTCTTCTAAGGTTTGCGTCAAGCTCGTTCGCTCGGTTAATACCGAGGTTAGCTTGGCTTTGTTATCTTGATCATACAATTCGCTATCTGCCAGCAAGTGCTCTAGCTCGGCGAGGCGTTCGCTCAGCTTTTGTTGCTCGGTTTCTAACTTAGTTTGTTTGCGCTTGAGCGGCGATACCTTTTGGCGGATCTCGGCCTCGAGGCGTTTTTGCTGTTTTTTATCGGCGGCAGGTTTGATCTCGTCGCTGGTGCTGTTTTGATTCGAGTTGGCTTTCGCCGCATCGAGCAACCATTGGTGATAATCGTCTAAGTCGCCGTCGAAGGCGCGTACTTCACCTTGATCGACCAGATAATAATCACTACAGGTTAAACGCAGTAAATGCCTATCATGCGAGACGACAACCATAGCACCTTCAAAGGTTTGCAGTGCCATTGTCAGGGCGTGGCGCATCTCTAAGTCTAAATGGTTGGTGGGTTCATCGAGGAGCAATAGGTTAGGGCGTTGCCAAACTAATAGCGCCAACACTAAACGGGCTTTCTCGCCGCCAGAAAAGGGGCGTACAGGTGAGAGCGCCATATCGCCATTAAAGCCAAAACCGCCTAAGAAGTTACGCAACTCTTGCTCTCTGGCATTGGGTGCCAGACGTACTAAATGCTGCATCGGCGTGTCGTCGAGGCGTAAAAATTCGATTTGATGCTGGGCAAAGTAGCCAATATTAACGCCGGGATTAGGTTCATACAAACCTGTCATTGGCGATAATTGACCCGATAACAACTTGATTAATGTCGATTTACCCGCGCCGTTACGGCCGAGTAAACCAATGCGCGCCCCCGGTACTAAGTTTAAATGCACCTTGCTCAGGATGGGTTTGTCGCCATAGCCTATTGCGACTTGCTCCATCTTAATCAGCGGATTGGGCAGGGCTTCAGGGGCACGAAACTCCATATAAAAGGGGCTATCGGCTTGAGACGGCAACAACTCAGTCATGCGCTCTAGTGCCTTTAAGCGGCTCTGCGCTTGTTTGGCTTTACTTGCCTTGTAACGGAAACGGTCAACGAAGGACTGCATGTGTGCACGTTCTTTTTGTTGGCGTTCAAAGGCAACCTGTTGTTGCGACATACGTTCGGCACGAATGCGCTCAAAGGCACTGTAATTGCCTTTGTAGAAATTGAGTTTTTGATTTTCAACGTGGACGATTTCATCAACGATTTCATCGATAAAGTCCCTATCATGGCTGATTAAAATCAGCGTGCCTTGATAGGACTTAATCCAACCTTCGAGCCAGTACATGGTATCTAAATCCAAGTGGTTGGTCGGTTCGTCGAGGAGTAATAAGTCAGAGCGGCACAGTAGCGCTTGGGCTAAGTTGAGGCGCATACGCCAACCACCCGAAAAGCTTTTCACTGGATTGCTTTGCTCAGCTTCACTAAAGCCCAGACCCGCTAACAATGAACCCGCGCGCGAATGAATCGCATAACCACCGATAGCGTCGATTTTGCCGTGTAAGAGTGCGATGGCATTGCCGTCGTTATCTTCTTGGGCCTTGTGTAATAGGGCTTCTAATTGACGATATTCGCTATCGCCATCGATCACATATTCCAGTGCCGAGACGTCGAGCGCAGGGGTTTCTTGGGCCACAGTGGCAATTTGCCAGCCAGAAGGCAGACTAAATTCACCTTTATCTAGGCTTAAGTGACCTAAAATTAATGCGAGCAGTGAAGATTTGCCTGTGCCGTTAGCACCGACTAAACCGACCTTATGGCCGGGATAAATCGTGAGAGAGGTCTCATCTAGCAGGGTTTTGCTGCCACGGATTAATTGCGCTTGGTTGATGCTGATCATTAACTACAACTTGGTTAGAACGTAAATTCGTCAGGGCACAGATAATAGCGTACAACCCCGTATCAAACCACAGCCTGATCCGATAACTCGGACAATTATTCGACTTTTCAGGATGATCTTTAGCGAATCGCATCACATCGGCTTAAGGCCTCATACTTTCAGGTAACACTGGCATTCAATCATCAGTGTGGCAAAATAGCGGCAATTTCTTCGGCCGAGTCCCTTGGCCCTGCTATCTGGTCCTTTATCTATTATGACAAACACTAAAATCAAAAAGCGTTTCGTAGCCGGTGCTAAGTGCCCAAAATGCAGCGCCAAAGACAGCATTTTACTCTACAAAGAAAACGGCATCGAAACCGTTGAATGCACAGAGTGTGATTACCGTGAACAGCAAACCGATGAAAAGGTGACAGAAAAAGCCACCGGCGCAGTGATCGGCGTGTTTAAACCAGACTAGGTTTGGTTTTGCTCCTCACTATTAAAAGCTGAACTTCAAAAGTCCCTCCAATTCGCTGTACAGGATTGTCATTGTTTACCCTGTGACACGCCGTGAATATGTCCATATAGCCTCGACGGCGGCATCCATGCCGCCAACGGTCACAGTTACAACAATGCCAATCTTAACGACCATTGAACAGTCCATTTGGCTAAAAAGCTATTGCGCCAAAGTGATTTATCGACTTCGTGAATGTATAAACTGGTGGTGTAAGATTGCCTGCATCTTAGTCATTAGACTGCAATCGGCTATTGCAAAAAATCGATGTTCGGTATTTACTGCGAGCGGATATGAATCAATAGCTTATAAATAAGACTATTTTTGAGTTAGTTAAAGTAAATAAGGAAATGACTATGTTTATGTTTCTTGGATGGCTAATTTTGGCAATTTTAGTGGGTGTATATGCGAACACCAAAGGTCGATCTGGAGTGGGATTTTTCCTTCTTGCGGTCATTCTCTCTCCACTTATAGGGTTTATCATTGCATTAGTTATTTCACCAGTAAAAGGAGTGATTGAAGCCAATGCCATTCAATCCGGTGATATGAAAAAATGTCCAGATTGCGCTGAATTAGTCAAAGCAGAAGCGAAGATTTGCAAACATTGTCGTGCAGAGCTTGCGTGATTTTTAAGGTTATCTAAGAAAATTGACGCATAAAAAAGCTAGCACTTGCTAGCTTTTTTGTTCTTAGGGAAAAATTTGAATAACCAATTACCACTGCAGTCGCCGCGTTATTTGGCGTGCCTTACTTTTTTGAAAGCGACCATGCCACTGACTGTCACGTTCATGTCCATACTTAATTCCGTTAACACTTAGATTTTCATTTTTCCTGTTTTTTGTTTTCGTAATCAAATATAAAAATAGGTGTTTTGGTAACTGTCTTTTAATAGTAAGTGACTTGAACATAAGTTGAAGGCATATTATGCGATTATTCTATATTTGGAACCTCTTGCTTGGAGTGCATAATGATAAGGAACGAAATATGTGCATATTGTGGGGTGCGCTTAACTGAACTACATAATGCGACTTCAAAATCTTCAATTGAGCATATGATCCCAAATACCGCTTTGTCTAGAGAGAACAGGCGAAACAGGGGGGATGGTGATTTCATGGCGTGTACGAAATGTAATCAGAGAAAAAGTAAGATGGATTACATATTCGGGCTTATTGCTAAGTTGCAAACAAAGAATGTTTGCATCGCTGAAGCTGCTATTAGTGATATTCTCCAAAAACCGAATGAACAAGGGAGAGTCTCAAGAATGCTAAATACAGCTAAATTTAATGGGTCTGAGTTCAATATGACTATGCCATGTTCTGCATCGGATCTTGACGAGTATTTTACATTTTTGGGAAAAGGCCAGTATTTTAAAGAGTTCAGAAGACCTCTAAATACAACTCTATACATGGTTATTTTTGAATTAGTCAACAAAGAGATGTTGATGAAATTTTGCGAATTTTATAAACAATACCATGAATCAGACCCATTAGATGACTTTGCTAAAAATCCTAACGTAGAAGTTTTGGGTGATGGAGAGTGCCTTATTGTGCCTTCAGGAAAGAGATGTTTAATGTTTTTTCAGGGAAGTGTTGGAGTTAAATTAGATATAGTTCGAAAATCAAACCGTAATATCAAAAATAAGCGTAATTATTTAAAAGGTTTCGCCACTTTTCAGTAAAATTTAAATAGACACTCAACCTTAATAGCATGGTAGCTAACCTCCTACTAAGCTTTAGTTAAGCATTAGACAAGGGGGAATGCTGCGCCCTTGCAGAATTAAGATAAGTATTGAACCCCTCTTTTTAATCAGTCCCTATTGCTATTGCCACGCTGTTCGGCGTGCCTTATTTTTTGAAGAAGTGAGTGGCGATGCTGCCTATTCGGGGGATTATGACCATTATTGTTTTAACTTTGGCGGCTGGATTCACTTTATGGGTGAACAGATTTACTGACTGGTTTAGTGATTTTATAAAGAGCGCGGTTCACTGTTGTGACTGATCGGTAGAGTTAACACTAGAGCCTATATCGACCACAAAACCATCTTCAACTAAGGGGGCAGACGCAAATCCAGCCCTAGGCTCGGAAAAATAATACTGTTTATAGTGCCTACCTTCCCGATAGTACTCATAAAAACTATATTGCTGTGGGCCTGCGATAGACAACATTTGCGCCTCTGTCATACACATAGCTAGGTTACGAAATCTAATTTCATCCCTGTCAACTTTAACCCCTGCGCATGGGTGTTTTTTCGTTTCGATAGTATTGCTTACAGGCGCAGATTCACTTACTGGACTGTCTCGCTTTTCTGGAACAACAAACCCAATCGACGAACCGTTAGTTAGCATTAGGGGCTGGCTCGATTCATCACAGGGATCTGATTGATATTTTCCATCCGCACATTTATAGACCTCGGCATAGGACGACAAAGGTAGGATGATTGCCAGCAGTATTAAAGATTTTCTATCCATAGATCACCTCAATGATTATGAGTTGTAGATTACCCGTTCAAGTATCCAAAACCAATCACAAATAAGGATTAAAGAATAGTCAGGATTAGATTTTTATTCACTGTATCTATGTGTATGGATATCCACAAACACTAAGGTCTTAGCCCCATTTAGCATCTAATCCTTACCTCCTTATAAGGCATCTACCCTTCTATTTTTTCGAATGTTTAGGTCGTGATTTCGCGTTATTCTTTTGTAAACTTCCTTGTTATTCTGCCTCCATCAGCAAAGCGTTTGCGTCTTGTGTTAGCCGTATGATCTTGGCGTTTCACGTATCGCTTTGCTCAACCGATAGGAGAGCAGCAATGAAAGTATTAAGTCAGTTTTCCGCCAAAGCCGCGATGGATGGCGATGGGGTCAATATTCGCCGTGTCGCCGATTTTGTGACGACTAAATTTGATCCTTTCTTGATGATCGACGAAATAAAATCCGATGATGAACAAGATTTTATTGGCGGCTTCCCCGCACATCCCCATCGCGGGATGGAGACCTTCACTTACATTCGTAAGGGCGGTTTTGAGCACCGTGACCAAATGGGTAATGTGAAGTCGATTCGTGCCGGCGATGTGCAGTGGATGAGTACCGGGTTCGGGGTAGTGCACTCTGAAATGCCGCTGGCCGATGCTGTTGATGGTCTGCATGGATTTCAAATTTGGGTCAATATGCCCGCCAAAGACAAGCTGCGTCCAGCGAAGTATCAAGATACTGCGGGTAGCGCGAGCGTTGAAGTGGCCAATGACACGGGTGCTAGCTTAAAAGCCTTAGCGGGTGATTGGGGCTTTAAAGATCAACCGCTTATTAGTGCAGCTATTCAAGGGTTAGCGGGTGAGGCTGCTATTGCTGATTTAAGTCTATCGCCAAATGCTGAGGCCACGCTCGATTTGTCTCAACATGAGTTTGTCGCCTTGTACTTGTACCAAGGTGACTTATATAAAAGCGATTCGAGTAAAGGCGAAGATTCGCAGTGGTCATCTGCTTCAAATCAACATCATCAGGGCGAGTTTTTAGTGCTCGATAGCCAAAGTGTGCTTAAGCTTAAAGCCGATGAGCGCGGCGCTGGGATGTTACTGTTTGCGGGTAAACCTATCCGTGAAAAAATCGTCCAAATGGGTCCCTTTGTGATGAACACCCAAGCGGAGATTCAGCAGGCGATTCGCGATTATCAAGACGGGCGTTTCGGCCAGATCGCGTAATTTGTTAAATCTGCCGCGCTGAGCTAATTCTAAATCCAAGCCTAAATTTAAGTTTAAGCCCTGTATTCCTACAGGGCTTTTTTTGTTGCTGTTCACGCAAGCTATGTCTATTGCTTAAGGACTTGAGGCAAAAGCCGCGCTTTGTTGCTACAATAGCCGTGCTTTTGGGTTGAGCGAGCCTAGCGCTTAAATCTAAACTCAAGCTAGCCCAAAGCTAACCTGAATCTTGATAGACCAGTTAAATCGATAAGTAACGCAATTTCAGTAACCTAGCAGCCGCTTCGTTACCCACCACAGGATATTCACCTTGAGCAACTCTGATACTAAGCCTAATCCATCAATGGCTTTTTCGACTCTTAAGCTAAAACCCGAACTGCTTGAGAACCTTTCTTCTATGGGCTACAACGAGATGACGCCAATTCAGGCGCAAAGTTTGCCACCCATTTTAGCGGGGCAGGATGTGATAGGTCAGGGTAAAACTGGCTCGGGTAAAACGGCCGCCTTCGGCTTAGGATTACTGAACAAGTTAGACGTTAAACGCTTTCGCATTCAAACCTTAGTGTTATGCCCAACCCGCGAGTTGGCCGACCAAGTGGCGCAGGAAATCCGCACCCTTGCCCGTGGTATTCATAACGTTAAAGTACTGACACTTTGCGGCGGTGTGCCTATGGGGCCACAGGTTGGCTCGCTGGAGCACGGTGCACACATTATTGTGGGTACGCCGGGTCGTATCGTCGATCACTTAGATCGCAATCGCTTAGACTTAAGCAATCTCAACATGTTAGTGCTCGATGAAGCCGATCGCATGTTAGAAATGGGCTTCCAACCCGCTCTCGATGCGATTATCGAACAAGCCCCGCGTGAGCGTCAGACGCTGCTATTCAGCGCGACGTTCCCTGAGCAAATTCAATCGATTGCTAAGCAAATCATGTATGACCCAAGCATGGTTAAAGTTGAGGGTAATCACGACAGCTTGAGCATCGCCCAACATTTTTATCACTTAGACGATGACAAGGCGCGTATGCAAGCGCTGCAATTATTGTTGTTAGAACATAAGCCTGAAAGCGCTGTGGTGTTTTGTAACACAAAACGCGAAACCCAAAAAGTGGCCGATGAGCTTGAAGGTTTAGGCTTTAGCGTATTGGCTTTGCACGGCGATTTAGAGCAAAGAGATAGGGACGAAACCCTGCTGCAATTTGCTAATAAGAGTGCCTGTGTATTAGTGGCGACCGACGTTGCCGCCCGTGGTTTAGATATCGATGCGCTGGATGCCGTGTTCAACTATCACGTCGCCTATGACACCGAAGTGCATATTCACCGTATCGGTCGTACTGGCCGCGCGGGCAGTAAAGGCGCCGCTTATACCTTCTATAACGACCAAGACGGTTATAAAATTGCCTTGTTAGAAGAGTATTTAGAGCGCGAAATCACCAGCGAATCACTGCCATCTGAAAGCCTGCTCGGCAACACGCCTGCAGCGCCAACCATGATCACTCTGCAGATCGATGGTGGTAAGAAGGAAAAACTGCGTCCAGGGGATATCTTAGGCGCGCTGACGGGCGAAAACGGTATCGAAGGCTCACAGGTGGGTAAAATCCAAGTGACAGATTACCGCGCCTATGTGGCCGTTAATCGTAAGGTTGCCAAGAAAGCACTGAACAAAATTACTGGCGGCCGCATCAAAGGAAAATCTTACCGCGCTTGGCCAATGAAGTAAGTTTGGCCTAGCTTGAGTTGAATCGTACCTCGATTTAATTCGCTCTATTTTTAAAGGGAATAAACTCAGGTTTATTCCCTTTTTTGTTGGTTTTTATCACCGCCGTTACTGTGCCTTTTGTCCACGTCACCGCTAATCTTATTGGGCGATTAAGTAACACTTTGTATTTGTCTGCTTAATTGATATGTCCCTCAGCTTGCCTGTGTTAGAAGTGATTCTGAGTAAAAAATAAATGAGCAGATAAACGGCTTTGTCAGGTGATAAGGCGTGCATCGGTTTGGAGTATTTATGTTTCGATGGACTATTTTACTAAGCATCTTTTTGAGCGCAGCGAGCGCTGCATCAATTCTGCCAGAGCCGCAACCGGAGTCTAAGTCAGAGCCGCAACCGTTACAGCACTTCATCTACATTAACCATCGTGAGGCTAACGGAGAAAACATTCGTGCCGACAAGGCGCTGCACGATCCCCGCTTTGGTGGCGCCCAGATTGTTTATACTTGGCGCAGTTTAGAGCCTAAGCAGGGCGAATATGATTTAAGCACGATTAGGGCCGATATTGCGTATCTCGATTCGATAGGCAAAAAATTGTGGATCCAGCTGCAAGAGAAATCCTTTACGCCCAGAGTCAATGTACCGCGTTATTTGCTCGATGATCCTATTTATCAAGGCGGCGTGTTGAAGCAAAGCATGTTGAGTGCACCAGAGCGTGATCCCAATAAACCGGTGACGGATGATGAGTATGGCTGGTCAGCCAAAATGTGGGAGCCCTCAGTGCGTGCACGTTATCAACAATTGGTGCGTCAGCTTGGCCAAGAGTTTGATGGGAAAATTGCGGGCATTAACTTTAGTGAAAGCTCAATTGATGTGGGGACTGAAAACGCCGATGGAACGACCACCTTCCCCAGTGATTTTAATCCTAAAGCCTATATCGATGCGATTGGCGAGAATATTCAGGTATTAGCTGAGTCATTTCAGCATTCAACCGCTATGGTGTATTTGAACTTTTTGCCAGACGAATGGCTGCCATGGAATGACAAAGGCTATATGCGAGGCTTATTTGCGCAAGCCAAATCGCTCAACATGGGTGTGGGTGGCCCAGATCTGATGCCTTACCGTAAAAGTCATATGGCACAAAGTTATGCCTTTATTAAAGAGTACCCAGCGACACTGGTGAAAGGTATGGCGGTGCAAGACGGTAATTTGCGGCAGATTAATCCTAAAACGGGTAAAAAGAATACTGTGCCTGAGCTGTTGGATTTTGCGCAAAACTACCTAGGCTTAGACTACATTTTTTGGGTTGAAGATGAACCCTATTTTACGGATGAAGTCCTGCAGCAGTTGCCAGATACAAAGGCGAATTAGCTTAGGTTGTTTAAGGCCGTGATTGTTCAAGCCGATTATTGTTCAAAGCGTAGATAACGAGCTAAGCATCGATAAAGACAAACTAAGACAAACAAAAACGTCCAATTCCATGCGGAGTTGGGCGTTTCTGTTTAGGGCTTAATACGGCTAAATCGCTAAGCAAGTTCGCTTAGCTTTTGCATTAATCCTGTGAATGTCTTGGACGACTCGCACCGTTATTTGGGCGACGGGTGTTTTTCTTTGGGCCATTGGCGTAAGGATTCTCACCCGCTTGGCTACGATTCTCGCTAGCGCCTGAACGGCTTTCAGTTGGACGACTAGCGCCTGCGCTATTGGCTCGGCCATCGTTTGAACGTGGGGGACGAGGTTTGGCATCACTGCGGGGGGCACTACTGGCTTCACCGCTGTGTCTTGGATTCTTGTCGTTTGGCTTGTGACCGCGCGCGACGTCACCGCTGCGTTGACCATCTTTATGCTCGGCGCTTCTTGGGGCACCATCGCGTGAGCTCGGTTGGTTTGAGCTGCGAGTATTTCTACGGCTTGGTACTGATTTACCGCTACTTTTTCCGCCGCCACCTAAACGTGATTCTGGCAATTCATGGTTAAAGCCTTCAACCATTTCACGGTCTAATACGCGATTGATTAAACGCTCGATATCGTTTAGCAGTTTGATTTCTTCGTTACTTACCAGTGACACGGCTTGACCCGATGCGCCAGCGCGGCCAGTACGGCCGATACGATGCACATAATCTTCTGGCACGTTCGGTAAGTCGAAGTTAACCACTTGTGGCAATTGGTCAATGTCCAAACCACGGGCAGCGATATCGGTTGCAACCAGTACGCGAGCTTGACCATTTTTAAAGTCGGCCAAGGCTTTAGTACGGGCGGTTTGGCTCTTGTTACCGTGGATAGCGGCGGCTTTGATACCTGCCTCTTCAAGGCTTTTCGCCAGACGGTTAGCGCCATGTTTAGTGCGCGAGAATACCAACACTTGTTGCCAATCGTTTTGCTTGATGAGTTGGATCAAGAGTGCCGATTTTTGGCTCTTATCAACTGGGCAAACCCATTGTTTTACTGTGGTCGCTGCCGCGTTACGTGGCGTGACCGAAATTTCGACTGGATCATTGACTAGGCCTTTGGCCAGCTCACGAATTTCATCGGAGAAGGTGGCCGAAAACATCAGGTTTTGACGTTGCTTAGGTAAAATGGCTAGGATCTTACGGATGTCGCGGATAAAGCCCATGTCGAGCATGCGGTCGGCTTCATCTAACACTAAGATCTCAAGCTGGCTGAATTTCACCGCTTTTTGATTATATAGATCCATCAATCGACCAGGCGTCGCGACTAATACATCGACACCGTGGCGCAATTTAGCAATTTGTGGATTGATAGGCACGCCACCAAATATCACCGCTGAGCGCAGTGGTAAATTCTTACCATAGGTTTCAACACTTTCTGCAACCTGAGCTGCCAATTCGCGTGTCGGAGTTAACACTAATGCGCGCACTTGGCCTGCTTGGGCACGGTTACCTTTACTCAGGAGTTCGAGCATAGGTAGGGTGAAACCTGCTGTTTTACCTGTTCCTGTTTGGGCGGCCGCCATCACATCTTTGCCTTGAAGCACAGCGGGAATTGCTTGAGCTTGGATTGGCGAAGGTGTGTCGTAGCCTTGTTCGGCAACGGCTTTAAGTATCGGGGCCGATAAGCCCAGGGAGGTAAAACTCATAGATTGGTCTCTTGTGGCAACACTGTGCTGCATTTATGGTCAATAGCCAGGTCTGCTGGCGGGCGTGCAGCTTACAGGATCAGGGCTTTAAGTGCCATCTAATAAAGGTTTTTGGGCTGGGTTTCATTCATATTGGCACATAAATCGCTTGTCGGCGGCTTTCACTCGGCCTCGCTTATCTTTTAGGCGCAAGTTTAGATGGCAGAGTTTGAGGTTATGGAAGTTAATTGATTTCAAGGTACAAGATGACTATTAGGCCTATTTTATAATATCAATTGAAGTCATAGGCATTTTTTATCTAGAGTTAGAATGAGTTAGCGGTAGATCACGCTACAATAATGAGAGTGGTATAAACTAAAGTCGATTGGAGTAGAATTAATTAATGACGCAATTGGTTTCGCTATCTGTTCAGTTCGTGATTGATGTTATTCGCTGAATTTTTAACAATGAACCGAGCGAAAGAATTATTGAGTGTTTTCACGGTCACGTTTAACTGAGTCATTCATGTTTAACCGAGTCATTCATGTTTAACTTAGTCATTTAGATGGAGTGGCTTAAGAGCCGTTCTCTGCATGCTTGCGATTTATCTCACGTTTATTTTAGGATGAGGCATTGTAGGAACGGTTAAACGCCTCTCATTTATAGGTGGATTATGACAGCGATACAGCATATTGAACGCCTTGCACGAGGACGCAGTGAACAAGCCGTCGCTGTGATTAAAAATGTGCAGCAGATGTCAAATATCCCCATGCATGAGATGCAACTCGCGCTTAAACAATTGCTCAACTGTGGCCGAATTGCGCTGCATTTTCATCCCGATAGAATCGATAGCCGTGGTATGACTGTGGCCGAAGGTTTACTGCGCGATGGTCAATACCGCAGCCAGTTTGAGACCCATATTTCTAATGGTCAGTTGTCACCTGAGTTAGGTGGCCCACGGGATCATTGGGAAAATCAGCTTTTTGGGGATGCATACAAGGGCACTAAATCTCGGCCTAAATACGGTGCACTCGATCTGGGGATGTGGCAGGACGGTCCCGCCCCACGTTTTGGAAGCTGTTATTTTTTGACTCATACGAGTGCGATGGCGCGTTCAACCTTTAGTTATCTTGACTCGTATCGTAATCCGAAAGAGAAGGGCACGCTGTCATGTTTCGATGATATTTTAGCGGCGCTGCTGACTGAGAGTTTTGAGCGTCACTATGCCTTAGGCAAATCCGACTTTAAGCCGCTGAATGTGATCCATTATTTGGGGCATCAGCTCAATGCTTCCTTGCTGTCACGTTTCGAGCGGCCGCTATCGAATAATCTTGACCATTATATAGAGGCGCAGATCCATGGCGATGTTTCCCTCGATGAAGATATCGCCATGCTGGTGGCGGACCCCAGTTTTAAGGGGACTGATATTGGCGCAAGCTTAAGTAAAATTTGCGATAAATATGATATTGAGCTGCAATATCATGGTGGCTTTAGCCTGCATACGGCACAGATCCCCAGTGATTTCCGTGGGCCAACTATGCCATCGCTGGCTAATCGGATTGCCATAGAAGACAGAGTCGATGCCTATGCCATAGGCGTGGCGGCGCGGGATTTATACCATTCTCCCCAGCATTGGCGTGACCGCGGTAATCGTGCGCAAGTCGCCCATGAACTTAAGTTGCTCTGGCATGTGCTAGTGAAATACGGTGGAGTGCAATAAGTGCTAACTCTGTAAAAATGCTTAATTGTAAACGTAAGCATTAACAACAAAGTGAGTTTAGTGTGTAAATAAAACAGCGAGATAACCTCAGGTTAACTCACTGTTTTTATATAGATATTTTATCGTTAAGGTCGCCTAGCAACCAGTGTCGACTTTTTTATAAGTGGGAACGCCCGTTGTCTCCCATTTATAGTCGATATAGCAATTTGTCGCTTCGACTTGCGCTTCTGTGGGCGTGGCAAGGTTCAGTTTTTGTTTTGGTGTGGCGATAACTTCATAGGTGCCGTTGGTGGTGTAAATTCGATAGGACCACTCATTCACATTTAGCCCTGCCGCTTTAAAAATTTCTGGCGGAGTCGTGTAAGCCGTACTTGGCGTTATACCGATGGTGCTGGCAGCCCAAGGCTGATAGTTTTCGCCACGGATTTCGTCGTAAACGACTCTATTCGTGGTGCCGCTGTTAGCAATTTCCGACTTTGATTTGAATAGGGTGACGGCGGATTTCATCGAAGCCAGTGCACCTGAGAGCTGACTCTTATAGGCATCTGATTGTAAATTAATGAATTTAGGTGCAGCTACTACGGCTAATACGCCAAGAATAATAATAACCACAACGAGTTCAATCAGGGTGAAACCAGCATTTTTATTTGGCATAAATAGAGGACATTTAATACAAAGAGCTTCATGCTACCTAAGTTTTTAAAATCAGGCTAGTACTAGGTAAAGTTCCGTTAACTCCTAGATTTATTTATCTTTAGCTCGTTTTTGTGAGTCCGCTAGCAAAAGTCTGTGATAGGGTTTCATCTGTTTTAGATGCCTGCGATACTGCGCCCCTATCGGAACTTTTTAGCCGTTGCAAGCCCCGTAAACTGAGTCGTTATCGATAGCCGATCCTCGCTACGAGTCGCTTAATTGTTTTCTTGTTGGAGCACCATGGATAAGTCGTTAGAAAAATCCCTGCTTGTTTGGCTTAAAGCCCAGAAAAAAGCCTGTGGCTTGTTCCTTAAATTGTCGTTATGGCTTGGGATGATAAGCGCCGTCGCTATGGTGGCGCAGGCTTATATTATCGCGACGATTCTCGATGGCGTGATCATGGGGCAGCAAGTCATGCCGCTCACTGACAATGTCCAGATGGTCAGTTCCAGCGTGAGTATTGATACCTATACACCTCATTTTATTGCGTTAATTGCCTTGATGTTACTGCGTGCCTTGCTGGCTTATGGACGTGAACGCGCCAGTTTTGAGGCGGGTAAGCGTCTACGTGGTCATATCCGCGCGGCAGTAATGGACAAGTTGACTAAGCTAGGTCCGGCGTTTATTAAAGGTAAACCCGCAGGCAGTTGGGCTAGCATAGTGCTAGAGCAAGTCGAAGATTTACAAGACTTTTATGCCAGATACCTTCCGCAAATCAGCCTTGCTGGCTTTATTCCCATCCTCATTTTAGCGGCGGTATTCCCGATTAACTGGGCGGCAGGCTTAATCCTGTTACTCACTGCGCCGTTAATCCCTATGTTTATGATTTTAGTTGGCATGGGCGCTGCCGATGCCAATCGCAAGAATTTCAGTGCGCTTGCAAGATTAAGCGGCCACTTTATGGATAGATTAAAAGGCTTAAGCACCTTGAAACTCTTCCTCCGTGGTGATGCTGAGCTAAAGGTGATCGCCACTGCTTCGGAAGAGTTCCGTAGTCGCACTATGTCGGTACTGCGGATGGCTTTTTTAAGCTCGGCGGTACTAGAGTTTTTTGCGGCGGTTTCGATTGCCGTGTTGGCGGTTTATTTTGGTTTCAGTTACTTAGGTCACTTGGATTTTGGCTACTATGGCGCCCATGCCAATATCAGCTCGAGTACAGATCCTCAAATAGTCGGTATTCCTTTTAGCCTGTTTACTGGGCTGTTTATTCTGATTTTAGCCCCTGAGTTTTATCAACCGCTGCGGGACATGGGCACTCATTACCATGCTAAGGCGCAGGCCGTCGGCGCCGCGGAAGCCTTAATTACCTTGCTCGAACATCCCGAACCTGAGTTTGTCGGCCAAGTGCGCATCGATAGCATAGAAACCCTGAGTGCCGACAATCTTGAAGTGTTTAGTGTTGATGGCACGCGTTTACTCGGCCCGCTGAGTTTTGAATTAAAAGACAATCAACGTTTAGCCTTAGTTGGCCCAAGCGGCGCGGGGAAAACCAGTTTACTCAATGCCTTATTGGGATTTTTACCTTACAAGGGACATTTGCTGATCAATGGCCATGAGTTATCCGCATTAGATTTAGCCCATTGGCGCCAGCATTTAGCTTGGCTGGGCCAAGAACCGCAGTTATTCCACGGTACTGTGCGGGATAACGTAGCTTTAGCCGACCCAACTTTGCCTGACGATAGGCTGTGGCACTTACTGGCTGAGGCCAATATCAGCGACTTCGTTAAGGCGCAGCCACTGGGTTTAGATGCGCCAGTCGGTGAGCAATCTTCCGGTTTATCCGTCGGCCAAGCCCAACGTATTGCCTTAGCAAGGGCGCTTGGGCAGCAGGCGAGTTTGTTTGTCCTTGATGAGCCTACGGCCAGTTTAGATAGCCAGAGTGAGCAGGCGGTGAGTTCTGCGTTAAATCGGGCCATGGCGGGTAAGATGTGCATTATGGTGACCCATAGATTAGATCAGTTAGATCAAATGGATACTATTCTTGTGCTCGATAAAGGCTTGATAGTACAGCGGGGCGACTTTACCACTTTGTCTAACACAAACGGCTTATTCCAAACTTTACTGCGTGAAAATGTTGAGTCCGTGGCGGATATTGAACTTGTATCGTTATCGGTCAGCGGCAGTGATGCGCAGCTTGATTGTGGCGCTTTACTCGACAGTGCCGCCGAGCCCACTAAAGGAGAGGCCCAATGAAAGTGCTAATCCCCTTTATTCGATTATTCTCACGCCAATGGCTGATGATGTCCGTGGGCTTGCTGCTGACCATTATTACCTTAATGGCTGGCATAGGTTTACTGTCACTGTCGGGCTGGTTTCTTTCTGCTACCGCGGTCGCGGGTTTGACGATAGTTACGGCCCAGTCCTTTAACTTTTTTACTCCTGCGGGCGGCGTGCGTTTCTTATCCATTGCCCGTACTGCCAGTCGTTATGGCGAGCGTTTAGCGACCCATGAGGCGACCTTTAAGTTGCTGACTGAGCTTCGCGTTTGGGCGTGGCAAAAACTCTTACCGCTAAGTGCTAAAAATCTGCAGGGGCTACGCCGTGGCGACATGCTCAATCGCTTAGTGGCCGATATCGATACCCTAGATCATCTATATCTGCGACTGCTCACGCCTATGGCGGCATCACTGCTGATTACTGGGCTCTTGTATCTGTTTCTCGCTTGGTTCGATGCCAAGTTGGCCCTGAGTCTCTGCCTATTTTTAGTCGCCGTTTGGCTGGTGATGCCACTGCTATTTTATCGCCTTGGACACATGCCGAGCCGTACTATGCTCGAAACTAAGCGTCATTATCGGGTGCTGTTGCTTGATATGCTGCAAGGCCAAGCCGAGCTCAGCCTATTTGGCGCCAACGACAGATTCAGGCAAAAACTAAACGAGGCTGAGGCAAATCTGTTTAAAAGCCAAAGTGCGATGGCCAATATCACAGCGCTCAGCCAAGCCATGTTGATCCTCTCCACTGGCTCAGCCTTGATCATGATGCTGTATTTGGCCGCTCAAGGCGTGGGTGATGCTGTGCCGCCGGGCCCTATGTTTGCGCTTATGGTGTTTGCCACTATGGCCTGCGTTGAAATGATGATGCCGATCGCGGGCGCGTTTCAGCATTTGTCTGGCTGTGTATTGGCGGCGACACGGATTAACGAAATCACCGAACAAGAGGCCGATATTCAATTTGTTACCGATACTGGCCTTAAGGCAAAATCTGGCGCATTGCAGATTGAAGATATCCACTTTGGTTATCGAGACGATCAACACGTGCTGCAAGGCTTGTCCCTTGAGATAAAAGCGGGGCAAAAAGTCGCGCTACTTGGGCCAACGGGTTGCGGTAAGTCGAGTTTACTGGCGCTGATTACCCGCGAGTGGCAAGCGCAGCAAGGGCACATCAAGCTCGACGGTCATGCACTTGCAGAGTACAGCGAGCGCGGGCTTAGGGATGCGATGACTGTGATTAGCCAACGCATCTATTTGTTTGCGGGCACTTTACGGGAAAATTTAGTAATAGCCTTACCAGTTATCGAAGGCGAGAAACGCACTGCCCACGATAAGCGCTTGATTGATGTGTTACAGCGGGTCGGACTTGGCGCTTTACTCACGGGTGATAAACCGCTGGATAGGTGGATAGGTGAAGGTGGACGTCAGCTTTCGGGTGGCGAGCAGCGCCGAATTGGTGTTGCTAGGGCGCTGCTGCGTGATGCGCCGCTGTTATTGCTCGATGAGCCAACAGAAGGGCTAGATAAACGCACCGAGCGGGAAATTTTAAGTTTACTGTTTGAATTTGCTCAGGATAAAACCTTGCTGATGATTAGCCATCGTTTAACGGCTATGGCGAAGATGGATCAAATTCATTTACTCGGTCAGGGGAAGATTATTGCGTCTGGCACTCACCAGAGCTTAATTGAAGACTGTGCAGAGTATCAGGCCTTGTACCAAAGACTCGCTTAAGGTTTTGGATTTAATCTTTTGGAATTAAGACGTTGGCGCTCAATATTATAAATAGCGATATATTTTACCCATTAAAAGCGGATATGAATCTATGAACCCTGCGATGCCGGAAGCATTAGCCCCACAAATTAATGCCCATTTTAATGGTAAGTTTGAGGTCGAGCTTAAATATCGCTTATTGGATCGCCACGCTTTTTTCGCTGCCTTACAAATGAGAAATCCCGAGGTCATGCTCGAAGATAACCTTGAGCATGACTGTTACTTTGATCTGCCATCACAGTCACTTAAAGGTGAGCACAAGAGCTTGTGTATCCGTGAGATGCAGCCATCGGGGATAATGCTGTGGATAGTGAAAGGGCCAGAAAAAGACCGCTGTGAAGCCGTGAATATCACTGAAGCAACAAAAGCAAAAAGTATGCTGCATACCTTAGGCTATGAGTGTGTACTGGAAATTAAAAAGCGCCGCAGTATCTATTTTCTGGATGAATTTCATCTAACAATCGATCATATCGAAGGTTTAGGGGATTTTGCTGAACTCGCGATTATGACCAATGATGAAACCCTATTGCCTAAATATGAAGTGCAATTACAACAACTCGCCGCTGACTTAGGCCTAAGTGAAGTGCAGCGGGAGTGGTTATCCTATCGGCAGTTGCAGCAGGCTTTAAATAATAAGTAATGGTTCAATCTTTTGGATTAACAGCTTGAGGCTTAATAGCTTAAAGTTTCATCGCTTAAGTTTTATGGTTTACACCGCTAGATTTTGCCTAACCAATCCTTCGCAACAAACCGCTATGGCTAAGTTCAAATCCCTTTGAGCGTCACTGTCCATATCGCATTCACCGTTTGTTTTAACTCGCTATCGACGACTTAAACTTAAGCAGCGTACTTTAATTCGAGTATCACATTTCAATTCAAGCCACCTTTACAAATTCAAATTCAAACGGCTTACATACTGATTACTCAGTTTTATTTGCCGTGAGTTACTTGATGCGTTTTAGCCTAAGCGTTGTGAAAAGGCGAGGTAGCGTTTAACTTCCGCTTCAGGGAATTTTAATTCGTCACCATCTTGAACACTTGAGAGTAAATTCTCCCGAGCGAAGCGTTTAATGGTCGCTGGTGTTTTATCTAGCATTTTGCACACTTCATCTAAGGTTAATAAGTTATCGCTCATGGCACTCTCCCAGTAATTCAATAGAAACATAACCCAAAGAGTATAGAACAATAATTCCAATCAAGATGACGCGGCAGCCTAAACCGCCAAGGCTATGATTCTATTTTGTGGTTGCGGGCGGTTTCCCGCACTTGGCTCTCTATTTGCAGATGGCCTTTTGCCGCTGTGATCGCCAGAACGGCACGGGACTTGAATTCGCGGCGATATAAGGTTGCGACCACAAATAAGCTGGCCGAGATAAAGAGTATCGGGTGTACAAACCAGCACAATACCGCCATTGAAAAGTAATAGGCGCGTAAACCATAGTTATAGGAGTGTGCCGCTTGATCTTGCACTGTTGCCATTTGTCTTGCATAGGCTTTGAGATTGTCATTTGAGCCATCGGTGTCCAGAGGACCCGCGCCTATCATCACGTTCACAAAACCGTATTGGCGCATCGACCAAGTAAACTGGAAGAAGGCCATCACAAAAATGCCAACTAGTAGAGCTAACTTGACTTGCACCAGCGCATGATTCGGTGGCGTAGCGAAGGGAATCGTCGCAATAACACTTTCTAGTCGTTCAACTTGCGCAAATAAGGTCAGTACACCCGCGAGCACAAACAGCGTAGTCGAGGCAAAAAAGGCAATATTTCGCTCAAGGTTGGCCAGTAGCGCCGCATCCCCCACACGCACGCCGCGGGTCATTACCTCTAGCATCCAGTAAATTCTATGCTTATGCAGACCACGGGCAATACAGTCTGTATCTCTCGCCTTGCTACGGGCAAAGGCGGTGTAGCCAGCCCAAGAAACGATAAACCACACCAATGCAGAAATATCTAACAACGAAAATGTCATAGCTACCTTGAGAAAGTGACCTTGATAAAGTGAAAATCAATCGATTGATTGAAGGCTGATTATGAAGGTTTTTATCTCTTAGGCGCAATCCCCTAGTATCACTTTGAAATCCATCCTATTCACAATTTGAAGCCGCTCACATTGGTAGTTTTGAAGTCCTGCTTTAGAGCTGACTCATTTGGGAGGAATGGGCTTAAAAGTTCATGCTAAAGGTGTTGTTCACACAACAACTTAAAAACGTAACTATAATAGTGAATGGCGGTTTGTTAAACGTTGTATCCCTGAGAGGAAGTTATGATTGGCGTCAGGCCAAAAATAGGAGTGAGGCCAATCATGGTACTGACTCGACGACACGCAGCTAGTCCGTCCGTGGATGCTCGACCGCCCCGTCCATGGGGCGGACGGTCGTCTCGCCTCTTACCATGGTTTGCCTTTCGAAAATCAGTGTAATCTGCTGTTCCAAAAGACTAGCATTACCATGCCGTGAATGGTCAATTTATGGCAATGCTCAATTACCCTAACCATTCATAAACCCGAAAGTGAGTTATCAATAACAGGACATTTAAAAATGGGTGGCACATTGAATTTTTCATGAGTGTCTTAATTAATTTCCTTACATCTTCATAAACCGTATCTGGTTCTTTACCTTAAATGATAAAGATATGTATGCTAATGTCGTATCTGCCAAATGGTTTATTATAACAACCACTGTAACAAGATCAGCTAGGCCAAACGGAAGGAACCAATATGCTTAAGTCTTTTATTTTTATGATCTCCTTAACCACAGTTACTGGTCTTGTTGAAGCCAAAAGCTCAACAGATGCTTCGACTAAAAATATATCTTTTACTCCTCCTAATGTTGAAGTTCTCTCAAATAAAATTAACATGAACGACTTAAAAACCTGTGCAGAAACCCAGCCCAAGTGTGCATCAGCTCTAGGGGTCTTTTATTTATATGGGAAGGGAGTAGAGCAAAACTACCAAACGGCATTTGAGTACTTTTCCTTTGCAGCAAAACATGATGTGGGTAATGCATATTTTCATCTTGGTATTATGCATAAAGATGGCGTAATAACGGGGAAAAATGATTTCATACAAGCATTTGAAGCTTTTTCCTCCGGAGCTAGTTTAGGAGATCGTCCTTCACAAATATTTTTAGCTTCTGCGTATGAAACGGGTGAAGGCGTTGAAATAAACTATGAAAAAGCTCTTAAATGGCATTTGGCAGCTTCTGCACAAGGAGACGATACAGAGCAACGCAAAGTTTGTGATTATTATCAAAATGGCTGGGGTACGGAAATCGATTACGAAAAATCTTTTGAGTATTGTAAACGTGCATTATTAAACGGCAATGCCTTAGCAGCTCAAACGCTAGCCAATCATTTTTATAGGGGGTTGGGCGTCAAGAAAGACATATTGCAAGCCTATAGCCTTCTAATTGTATCGAAAGAACTAGGAAATTCAGCTGTCGATAAATACCTGCCTCACGTTCAAAGTTTGTTATCAGATAAAGAAATACTTAAATCAAAGAACGAAATCGAGATTTGGCATAAGGAAATAACTAACAATAAATCGAAAAATGATTCAGACAAAAAGCTCCAAAAAACTATAATTTATTAAGACATCCATTGTTAAATTTTGTAACGAAAATGCTGAATTGAGGCATGTTCAGGCTAACAGGATACTCAGTGGTTAGCAGTGTAAAATTAGATAGGCACCACTCTCTTGTTATTAACAGCTAACTCCGAAGCAACAGAATACACCTCCCCTCGGAGTTGCCGCAGGGCGAATAGACAAATTGCGTGAGTCTCGGCATGGATGCCGAGCTAGCTTTCGCAGGTGCAGGTGCGAATGAAAATCGGTGATTTTCACGCTAATGAGCGAGAGGCTGTGATTGCCAAACTGGAGTGCTTTACATGGATGTAAAGCGAGGACTTCGGAAGCGATAGCAAATTTGGCAATGAGCACAAGGGGCTTTCAACTCCGCTGGGGCGTCTTGGCTGATGTGAAACCAATAGGCAAGGAGGATAGGACGAGCAGTCCTCCTTGGTCGGGTGTGGGGTGAAGCCCCACGACTTTGATTTTGATTAATGTAATAAAAAGGCCAGACAGTGTCTGGCCTTAACTTTATACAATGGTCTTAGCTTAAAGCTGAAGATGTGAGCAAGCTTATTCTTCGCTATCACCCAGTGACAGTAACGTCGCATTACCACCGATAGCGGTGATGTTATTGGTGCGGGTCTTTTCAGTCACAAAACGGGTTAAGTAGTGTGGGCCACCGGCTTTAGGACCTGTGCCTGACAGGCCTTGACCACCGAAAGGCTGTACACCGACCACAGCGCCGATTTGGTTACGGTTAATGTAGACGTTACCTACGTTCACTTTGTCGGCAACTTCAAGGGCATGGCCTTCGTTACGGCTGTGGATACCTAAGGTTAAGCCAAAGCCTGTGCTGTTGATCTCGTTGATCACTTGGCTCAGTTCGGCTGCCTTGTAGCGGATCACGTGCAGGATTGGGCCAAAGTGTTCTTTTTCGAGCACTTTGATTGAGTCGATTTCCACTGCAGTTGGCGACACGAAGTGACCGTTCTCAGTGCCAGCAGGCAGCGGCATTTGCTTGATAAGCTTACCGACTTGCTTGATATGATCGATATGCGCATCTAAGTTGGCTTTGGCGGTGGCGTCAATCACGGGGCCTACGTCGGTTTTGATTGAACTTGGGTTGCCAATCACTAACTCATCCATGGCGCCTTGCAGGACTTCGATCACGCGATCGGCGATGTCTTCTTGGAGGAAGAGCACGCGCAGTGCGGAGCAGCGTTGGCCCGCGCTGGTGAATGACGATGAAACCACATCGTTAACCACTTGCTCGGGTTGAGAGGTAGAGTCCACTACCATGGCATTTTGGCCGCCAGTTTCGGCGATTAATGGAATAATCGCGCCTTCGCGGTTGGCGAGTGTGCGGTTAATCAGTTTTGCTGTGCCAGTTGAACCGGTAAAGCACACGCCACCGATACGTTCATCGGCCGTAATTGCGCTACCCACAGTCGCACCAGTACCCGGTAGGAATTGCAGCACTTCGACAGGAATACCTGCTTGATGAGCGAGTTGAACCGCACGGTAACCAATAATTGAGGTTTGCTCCGCGGGTTTTGCGATGACGGTATTACCCGCCGCTAATGCCGCAGAGACTTGACCGAGGAAGATGGCCAATGGGAAGTTCCATGGGCTGATACACACGAATACGCCGCGGCCTTGGAGGAACAGTTCGTTCAGTTCACCCGTTGGGCCTGGAAGTAGTTCAGGTTTTGCCATCATCTTCTTGGCTTGTACTGCGTAGTAACGACAGAAATCAACGGCTTCACGGACTTCGTCGATACCGTCTTGAATGCTCTTGCCCGCTTCACGGGTACAAAGAGCGATCAATTCTTCGCGGTTTTCTTCTAATAAATCGGCCAATTTTTGCAGTGCAGATGTACGGGTTTCCACTGGTGTGCGTGCCCAAGAGGCAAATGCTGCTTCAGCAGACGCGACGGCTGCTTCGATTGCAGCTTTGTCGGCGAAGGCGACTTGACCTACGGTTTGGGTAGTGTCGTATGGGCTAACAACCGTTTTATGTTCGCCAGTTAAGGTTTTACCGTTAACCAGAGGGCCCGCTTGCCATTGGGTATTTTTAAACTGTTCTAGTGCCGCGAAAAATGGCTCAGATTCGGAAATGATGTTCATATTGAGTCCCTTGGAATTTTTGCGATCGCTACCGAAAATATCGGCAGGTAAAACGATTCTGTTGTTAGCCAGGGTTTTATAGCCCGTCAGCGTTGTTAGCGGATGTACCACTAATGACTCTATGGGGGTTTTAGGATCCACCAGTTTGTGGACGAACGAAGTATTCGCGCCGTTTTCTAGCAGACGACGGACTAAATAGGGCAGTAGATCTTTATGGGCACCGATAGGGGCATAAATACGTACCGCTTTAGCACCGGCTTCAGCCAGAATCGTGTCGTACAGCTCTTGTCCCATGCCGTGTAAGCGTTGGAACTCATGGTTACGATCGCCCGCCATATCGGAAATTGCCGCAACGGTTTGCGCATTGTGGCTAGCAAATTGTGGGTAGATAGCACCGCGAGTCGCATCCGATAACAAGTAACGGGCGCAGGCGAGGTAAGAAACGTCAGTACCGGCTTTGCGAGTGTAGAGTGGATAAGCGGCTTCGCCAGCTTGTTGCGCCCACTTAAGTTCGCTATCCCAATAGGCGCCTTTAACTAAGCGAACTGGGATTTCATCCCCTTGATCTTTCGCTAGACGCGTTAACCAAACCAGTACGGGCAGGGCACGCTTAGAGTAGGCTTGTACTACTATGCCGAGTAATCCCCAGCCTTTAGTTGCTTCAGAATTAAACAGTTTTTGGAACAGTTTTAGTGATAACTCGAGGCGATCGACTTCTTCAGCATCGATAGAGATACCGATATTTAAGCCACGTGCCAGCTTAATCAGGCGAATCACTGTGTCGTACAGTTCAGTCAAGACGCGGTCTTCATTGGCCACTTCGTAACGTGGGTGCAATGCCGATAGCTTGATGGAGATTGTTGGGCGCGGTGATTCATTTTCGTTATAGCTTTGAGCACCGAGCTCAGTTATCGCATTGGCGTAATCGGTATAGTATTTCTCGGCATCTTTGCGAGTTAACGCCGCTTCGCCCAGCATGTCGTATGAATGGGTATAACCTAACTTACGTTTGTCTTCGCTGTTTTTTAGGGCTTCTTTCATGTTGCGGCCCAGTACGAACTGCTTACCCATGATCTTCATCGCTGCCATCATGGCTTGACGGATTACGGGTTCACCGAGGCGATTCACTAAGCGGCTCAGCAAGTTGCTTGGGGTACCATCGAGTTTTTTATCAAGTTTAACGATTTTACCTGTGAGCATTAAGCCCCAGGTCGATGCGTTAACCAGCACTGAGTCACTCTTGCTCATGTGCTCATCCCACTTAGCGCCTGAAAGCTTATCTTCAATTAGCGCATCGGCAGTGGCCGCATCGGGAATTCGCAGTAAAGCTTCGGCTAAACACATCAGGATAATGCCTTCCTGTGTTTCTAAGCTGTACTGTTGCAGGAAGGCATCTATGCCGACCATCAAGCCTTTTTTATCGAATTGACGAACCTTATTGACCAGTTCGTGGGCACGACGAGTGACGCGCTCTATGGCTTCATCACTTGAGGGAACTAGTTTGATCAGCTCTGACAAGTATTGTTCTTCATCAACAATGTAGTTGTCGCTGACTGCTTTGAACAGTTCGTCGAGATTGGCAGAATCGTAGCGGCCTGCCAGCACTTCACTCGCTTTGAACATAGTTATCGCTTCCATCTTGGCCGTTATTGGGGCGCTATTGTTGAAACAAATTGGGAGGCGCCAAACGCATTTGATATTTTGTATACAATATGAAGGTTTGCGCGCGCAGATTATACAACCAAAATGTGACGGACAACACTATAGCGTGAAAGATTGTGAAGCTTGTTTGATTAGCTTGTTAATAAGTCGATGTAACGCTTGATTGACAAAAAAGCCAGTGTTTGAAAACACTGGCTTTTGGAAGGTAAATTAAGACTTGTTGTGTGTCAGACTCACATCCAACGTTTTTTATTGCGACGTTGTGGTCTAGGTAAATACACTAAAATAATGCCTAGGATTAAGCCCATGCCTGCGATTAATCCACCTTGGCGCCAAAGTTCAAAACGCTCGTCTTGAGCGGTGCGATCTACCGCATTTTTCAGTTGATCACGTTCTTGAGTCGTTTTAGCTAGGTTGGTTTCTAACTCGCTTAGTTTAGCCTTTAATTCGAGCAGTTCGTCGGCATGATTATCCGTTGAACTTGATACTTCTGCTAACTTAGCTTTGGCCTGTGCGAGTTCAGTTGTTAACGCAGGGACTTGCTCACGGAAACTTTGAGTCGAACTGATCAAGTTGGTTTGTACCCAACCTTCACGGCCTTTATGGTCGATTATTTTGGAGTAATCACCTTGAGTTTCGTTGAGCAGTGTCACAGGTTGACCCGCTTCAATTGATCCAACAATTCGAAACTCAGTACCAGGGCCACCTAAAAGATACAGAAACACGTTATCCGAGATGTAGCGGGATTGGCCTTCGGCCAGCAGGTTGGAAGACAGCAAGATCATTCCTACCAGAGTCAGGAGTCTAAACACTTTTGTATTCTCATCAACGAAATAGTCTGCACATGCTAGGGATTTGAGGCCTGTAATGCAAGAGGGAAGTCATAGACTTCCCTCAACTTTACGGCATCCATGCTATGACCATTCCAATTTAATTCAATCTTTCCTACGACCTTCTAGTCCTAGGCGCTAATACTGCTTAATGTCAGCAACACATTTAGCGAGACTTCTTAATTAAAAATACCTTTAATCATATAGAAGAAGATGATTGATAGGCCAGCACCTGCTGGTAAGGTCACAACCCAAGATACGACGATATTACGTACCACACCAATGTTAATCGCTGCGATACCACGGGCCATACCTACACCTAATACCGCACCCACTAAGGTTTGTGTGGTAGAAATAGGTAAACCAGTGCTAGAAGCAATAACTACAGTTGTTGCCGCGGCTAATTCTGCCGCAAAACCACGACTTGGCGTTAAGTGAGTGATGTTTTTTCCGATAGTTTGCATAACGCGCTGACCAAAAATCGCCAGACCCATCACAATACCTACGGCACCCAAAGGTAAAATCCACCAGACTAGAGGTGATTTCGCTGCAATCTCACCACCGCTATTGACGACAGAAACAACCGCCGCTAATGGGCCAATCGCATTTGCTACATCGTTTGAACCATGGGCAAAAGCCATACAACAAGCAGTCAAAACCATCAGGATCGCAAACACTTTTTCAACGTTTTTGAACTGGGTTTGACGATCTGCTTTATCACTCATTTGCAAGCGTGAAATGGCGATTTTACCTAAGATACCAACTACAGCAGCAATAGCACCTGCGAGTAGGTAAGACTCGGTAACTGAGAAATGCAGACCAACATGGGATAAGCCTTTCATAATCGTCATTAATGACATGATGAAACCAGCAAATGCCATATAGAAAGGTACGAAACGCTTAGCATTACTCAATGGATCGTCAGTGTTGAAAATGAGTTTTTGAGTGCTTTGGAAGAGGATGAATGCCATAAAGCCCGAAATAGCAGGGGTTACGACCCAAGAGCCTACAATCCCGCCCACTTTATCCCATGAGACTGAATCTGCACCAACACCCACGGCGGCGAAACCAATAATCGCACCGACGATGGAGTGAGTCGTTGATACCGGCCAGCCAAGGGCCGATGCGACGACAAGCCAAATACCTGCTGCCAACAATGATCCTATCATGCCGTAAACCAGCAATTCAGGAGTCGCAGTGAAATAGCTAGAATCAATAATACCGCTACGAATGGTATTGGTAACTTCGCCCCCAGCTAAAAATGCACCGGAAAACTCAAAGATCATTGCGATAATAATCGCTTGTTTAATTGTAATTGCGTTTGAACCTACAGAGGTTCCCATCGCATTGGCAACGTCATTCGCCCCAATACCCCATGCCATGAGAAAACCAAATGCAGCCGCAATGGCAATAAGCCACGGGCCATTGGTGACTAAGACGTTAGCCACCTCAATACCTGCATCAACCATATTGATACCTTGATAACCTTAATTTGTTAAACGCGAGCCAGCATAAGCTCAAGACGCGAACCGACGCGTTCGGCAAGATCTGCAAGACCACCGACCCATTCAATCGTTTTGTAGAGGAACATCACATCGACAGGATTCAATTCAGATTCCATAGCGAATAACTGACGGCGTAACTGAATTTGTAGATCGTCAGTATCTTCTTCGATGATATCGAGTTCATTGATCATTTTTGCCACTAAGTCGACTTCACGGCCACGGAAACCTGTTTCTAACAGATCTTCGAGTTCATTAATGACTTGTTTTGCTAGTGCTACCGCATCGATACAGCGTTGTAGATAAGCAATAAATGGGACTTGCATGACCTGAGGGATTAACAGCTGACGGCCGATAACACGACCGGAAATATCTTTGGCTTTGTTGGCTATCTTGTCTTGTTGAGTTAAAAGTTCCAATAAATCTGTTCGTTCTACTGGCATAAATAAACCGCTTGGCAGAGTAAGTCGGATTTCACGCTTCAGTGAATCTGCTTGCTTCTCGGCTAAACTAATTTGCTTACGTAATTGAACTGCACTGTCCCAGTTACCTGTGATCGTGGCTTCGAAAAAGGGGACGAGTAACGATGCGCAATCGTGTACTTTGTCCATGTGCTCTTGAAGAGGCTTAATTGGCGATTTTGCAAACACGCCCAAAATAGAGTTTACTGGCATTGCCGTTTACCTATTTAGATTGTTCCATTATTGGAAAAAGCGGGCGCATGTTAACCTATGCGTCCGCGTATTGAAACTGTGTTTTTTCAGAAAAAACGACAGGTTTATTCTAACGGGTTATATACCAACTGCAAAACCAAATCCTACGGGATTTTTATGACACATTTGTGACATTATGAACTAAAGATGACGCATCGATGAATATTTGATGACAAAGTGAGCGGTTACGCAATGAATGCTGAGATTGAATTAAAACTGTTTTTCCTGCCGATATATCAAGAATCCCTGATAAATAAGTTAGATAGTCTCGATAATGCCGTACCTCAAGGTCAACGTCGTTTGGCGAATGGTTACTTCGACACCCCTGACTTGCAATTACGTCAGTGGGACATGGGATTGCGGGTGCGCGGTTACGATGCGCACCGAGAGCAGACCATAAAAACCGCAGGACAAGTCGTGGGCGGCATTCATTCGCGGCCCGAATACAATGTGACTATCCAATCCGATAGCCCAGACTTAAGTCTATTTCCTATCAGCATTTGGCCCGCTGATGCCGATTTAGCAGCTACTCAAGCTCAGTTGACTTGTATATTTCACACCGATTTTTATCGTCGCGCTTGGCATGTTCAGATTGATAACAGCGTGGTCGAAGTGGCGTTAGACATAGGTGAAATCACCGCCAATGGTCAGCAAGAAGCCCTGTGTGAGCTCGAGTTTGAACTCCTCAGTGGCGATACTGAGGCGCTACTTAAGCTGGCGATGCAGGTGGCGAGTGTTGTGCCCGTGCGTTTAGGTAAGGCCAGTAAAGCGCAGCGGGGCTATCGATTGGCGGGCAAGGCTAAGCCGCTCGATTTAAAAGCATTGGAATTTCTGCCACTGGCCGAGTCACACGATTCTTCACAGGATTTAAGTGCAAACTGCCAAATCCTGCTTGAAACCGCCCTTGAGCGCTGGCAATTATTAGAGAGCATGATTGCAGAGGAAAGCGACCCTGAAGCCTGTGTGGCACTATGGTGGCGGATGCGCGCCTGTATTCGTTTGCTGCGCATGACCTTAAATCAGTTCGAATTATTGAATGTGACACTGTCTAGCCAATTTATGCTGATTGAAAAGCAGCTCGATTTTATTGAGCAGGCACAGGCGTTGACCGCCTTGCTTGGTAGCCAAAGAGGCTTATTTGCTAAACTTGGCCAACATGCCCAAGTTAAGGCGCGACTTCTGGCGCAACTGACAGAGATTAATCTGACGGAACGCTTACTCTCCCTATGGCAACAGACCGAATATGGTCAATTACAGCTGGCTATTGTTGAACTGTTGCTAAAGATCAGTGCTGGTGAAGTGGATATCACCCATCAGCCTAGCTTACACCAGCATGCCGATCGTGCTCAGCAAGCTTCTTGGATGGCGATAATTGAGGTCATGCCACTCAATAGCGTCATGACAGCGGCAAATTATCTACAAGTGGCCACAGTGTTGGATGCGAGCATTCTTGTGGGTCATGCCTACGGCAGTTTATATGAGGCGAAATCACGGGACGCATTTCGTGCACCTTGGCAAGATCTCGCGCTTGGGATTAAAACTTTGGCTTGTTATCGCGCCTTACAGGATGCGAGTCGGGAGTTAGATATCAATTTAGCTGAGTGGCTGGAAGACAAGCAGCAGAGTTTGTTGTTTGCTATGGAATCGACACGCCGTAACGCGATGCAACAGCAGGTCTACTGGTAATATTACTTTTTATCGCTGATAAACGGAAAAGGCTCAATCTATATTAGATTGAGCCTTTTCATTAGTCCGTTTTCGCAACAAAGTCAGCTATTTTTTGTTTTGATAGCCTGCTTAAGTTCCGCAATTTGAGCCAGCATTTGCGCTTGATTTTGTTCTATTTTTTGTTGGTTCTCTTCCATTCTCGCTAAGGCTAATTCAAGCTCTGATTTGATTTCGGCTTTATGCGCATCTTGGCGTTCTTGGCGTTCAGATTCATCTGGCGCGACAAATACCGATGCCATATAACCTGAAATCACCCCAAAAAAACTCACACCGCTGACAATGACCACGCCACCTATGATGTGGCCTGCTGTGCTTACAGGATAATAATCGCCGTAGCCGACGGTAGAGATAGTGACTAATGCCCACCAAATCGCTTGCTCAGCGGTCTGGATATTGGCGCCTTCGGTGCCGCTTTCGACGATGAGCATAATGACGGAAGCTAATGTTAGAATCGTCACCATAGCAACCAGTAAACTGGCTAAGGTGGCTTGTTTACGTTGTTTTACCAGTGGGAGCAGCAGTGAGCGACTCATGCGGATCAGGCGTATTACCCGTAGGATTTGAAAAAGCCGTGCCATACGTAGGGCTTCAATCGCCGGAATACTGGCAATAAAATCAATCCAATGGTGTTTAATGAAAAAGCGTTTATCGCGAGCACGGATCAACCCAACAAAGAAGTTGATCATAAAAATCATGCAAATACTGGTATCGACAAAGAAGAGCAAGCGGTAGGTTTCGCTATCTAGGCGGCCGAAGGTCATGACAAGTACTATGATCACCGACAGCAAGGACAATAGCATCATCGCCATTTCGAATGGAGAAGGAGTGCCAAGGGTGCGAAGCGACCATGGGGTTTTATCTGTCATGCCAAACATGATCCCTGTTAAGTGCGGCGAATATCACTACTAAAGTAAAAGACTTTAGGCTGTGAGTAAATTGACTGAGTTAATAAAAGGGTTATATATCGATTAATCGCGCCAGCCAATGGTAAGAAGGGTTGGCGCTTGAGATCTGCGTTGCTTTAGGTTTCATCAACAAAGTGGACTAAATCGTCGAGTACACGGCGTTTAATTTCTAGCTGTGAATCGGCACTTAAACCATATTTCTCTGCCAGTTGCACATAGTCATCTGCATTGAGTGACACGGTAAGGCGCGGACGCGTTGGCCGTTTCGATACGCTAAGACCTAAAATAGTGCGAATTTGATCAGAAGGGCTAACGCCTGCATCTAACGCGGCTTTACGAATAGAGTATTGAAATTTTTCATCGAGATCGAAGGCAACCTGTGTCGCCTTAGCGGCTTGTTGGTTCTTTAACCATTGCTCGGGCAGAGGGTGTTTGGTTTTACTCATGGCGTATTACCTATTGCTATCAACCGTTTCTAGCACTTATCTGTGAGATTGTATTGGGATTATTGATAAAGTGCGAGCACGCACTTTATCTTATTTTCGTGTTATTTCGCCGGCCAGTATTCCCGAATATCCGTTAGCGGGCGATATAGGGTCAAGACAACATCGGTATCACCCCCTTCGTAGACTTCCACTTCGACGGCGCAGCTTTCATTGTCATCAAGTAATAAATAGTACTCAAAGGGCTCACCTGTGGCGCCATTGGCATCCTGTGGCGGCTTTTGGCCACGATAATCCTGACGATGGAAATAGCCAAAAGCGGCAAAAGTCACTTGGTGGTATTGTTTTCCAAGCCATTGTTCAAGTTGTTCAGCTAAGTCGGCCGATAATACTTGCGTAGTTAACTCGGCATGACCCGGTTCCTCGAACAGGGCGCTGAATTGCTCGAGATCGAATAATTGCTCCACTTGGGCGCGGGAAACCTTAATCGAAAAGGCGAGATAGGTTTCGTCGTCTTCTTCAATGCTCAAAAAGAGAGTATCGCTACCATGTCCCTTGAGTAACCACTCGGAGTGTTGTTTACGTTCAGACTCGTAAGTATGTACGGCTTCGACTCTTAATTGTTGACCACGGAGTTGTGGTGGCAGGGCAAAACTATCATCGATTGAGATCATGTCGCCGACATTGAGCTGGGACGGGTGATTGAGCTCGCGCTGTGGCGGGGCTTTCTTACCAAAAATACTATTGAAAAATCCCATAGTGACTCCTGCTGACTATGCTCGCGTGCGGCCTCATATTGATTGGCTGCGGATATTCACGGGCAATAGTGGTCATTTTTATTTAATGAGGATGAAACAAAAAAATGCCGAGGTCAGTAGGGGGTGATGATCCCACTGAGACTCGGCATTCGGTCAATCATTGCTTAGCTTTTACGTGCTTTGATTCGATCTAGCACTGCATTTGCGTTTGACTTTTGCTCACCAATACCCGCTTCGGCTAGTTTGGCTTGCAACGACTTATCACTGTTTTCATCGGCTAAGGTTTCAGCCGCTTTTAAACGGTCGTCAAATTGTTGCTGACGTGCCTTGATACGTTCTAGTGAATCTTTAGCGTTCAGCAGCTTAGAGTTGCTAGACGCGAACGAGTCAGTAATGGTTGCCGTCGCTTTTTGTACGCTTTCAGTGGTTTTAACCATGCTCAACTGACGTTGATAATCAGACAGTTGGCGTTCGGTTTTCTTCACTAAGTCTTTCAAGCGTGCAGCATGGGCGCTAAAGCTGTCGTTGGCGCTTTGTTGTTCAGACAACTCTTGGTCTAACTGAGCAATCTTTTCAGCAATTTCAATCGCTAATGCTTCATTGCCTTTGTCTAATGCTTGAGTCGCATAACCTTCGTGTTCTGCAATCGAACGTTTCAGACGGTCGATTTCACGGCTGGCTTGCATTTCTTTTGCCATGACATCGGTCAGTTCACGTTTAGCATTGGTTAAATGCTTTTCTGCATCACGGATTTCCTGTTCGAAAATGCGGGTTGAGTTTGCGTCAACGATGCTTTGGCCAACTTCGGTGGCACCACCGCGAAACGCTGTTAAAATTTTATTCAGAATGCCCATTTTGTGGCTCCTTATTTCAGATAGTCGACCAATTCATCAATAACTTCTAAACAGTTATCAGATAAAACTGCTAATTCTTGCTCGATTTCGAGCATGCTAGATTGTAGTGATAGCGCACCGTAAACCACGTATTTGTCATCAATTTTTGCAAAAGCTGACAATGGCATTGGAATGTTGAGCTCTAGCATGGTTTCAAACATTTCACTGCGACGTTCTTGATTTACTTCGTTCTCGCCCCACAGGTAGCTGATGCAAAGCACTTGGTTGTCCGTTACCGATACAAATACCGGGATTTCTTCACGGCCGACCACATTCACTTGCAACACTTCGACTTCACCATCGATTGGATAACAATCAAATTGAAAGCCAGTTTGGCTGTTGTTGCCAAGACTGTTGAGGTGATTGGCAATGGTATGGATATTCATATTTGTCCTTATTGACATATTATGTCTGTGTTCAAAGATAGCACCGAGACATAATATGTCAAGTACTATCTCATCCTATTAAAAAAGATCCAGTCCTTGATTCTCGGACCAATCTTGCAAATGGTAGTGATACAGCTGCAATGAACCCAATTCATTGGGTTTTATGTTGGCGGCATCTTGATAAAAATTGGCTGGAAACTCAAAGGCGCCATCCACTAAACCTAAAGTGAGCCAGTCATCTTTGATGGGCAACTCAGTTAACTTCGCTAATCTGTGTTGTGCATCGAGCCCGCCTAAGGTTGCAATACTCCAGCCCCATTCGCCAAAACTGGGCACATTATGATGGTACTGCTTGACGTCAAATCCCGCCAATGCCAAGGTTTTTGCTACCGAAATAAAGGCCTTAGGGGCATGGTAAGGCGATGTTGACTGTACAGTCAGAGCGCCATCACTGCTCATAAGTTCCTTTAATTTACGGTAGAAATAGTCCGAATAGAGCTTATTAAGATCGGGATGGCTCGGATCGGGCAAGTCTACGATAATCGCATCGTATTTCACGCCT
Organism: Shewanella sp. SW1; assembly: GCF_025653545.1. Lineage (NCBI taxonomy): Bacteria > Pseudomonadati > Pseudomonadota > Gammaproteobacteria > Alteromonadales > Shewanellaceae > Shewanella > Shewanella sp. SW1. Next base: position 83,019 of record NZ_JAKKSG010000005.1, read on the forward strand.
GTGGCAATCAGTTTATCGACACCATTAAATGCATCGTCGTTGATCACTGTGACACGGGGATCGTTCAGTGCATTGCCATTGAGCGCCAACATAGCGCGACTGAGACTATCGGGCATATCTGTATCGGGCGATTTAAATAATTGCACTAGGCCCACATCGAGATCGAGCAGCGTGACTTGTTCAGGCTCCCAGCGCAGTACTTGTTTGAGACCGAGTCCATCACCGCCGCCAATGATCAGCACCTTGTTGTGACGGGCACTGGCCGCGAGCGTAGGATGAACGAGAAACGTATGGTAGATGTGCTCGTCTATGCTAGAAAATTGTAAGCGACCATTGATGTATAAAGCATAAACGGGGGGCAGACCGTTACCGCGCAACCGCTCGGTGAAGGTCAGCTGTTGGAAACGTGTCGCCTTGGCGTAAACCACTTTGTCTTTATAGAGCAAATTATTGAATTCTTGCTCCCAGCGTGGGCCGTGGATTGCTAATACGAGTAAGACACCAGTCACGATAAAATGCCCACTCAAAAGCAGTTTAGGGCGGCGGATTTTAGGCCAGAATCGCCAAATAAACACAAAACCTGCCAATAGATTGAAACTGGCGGTTAAGGCGGCGGCGAGTTGGATATCGATGGCGAGCATAAAGCCAACCCAAATGGCGGCACCTATGCCTGCGCCTATGTAATCAGCTCCGTAAATGGTGCCCGCGTTATGCAGTAAATGCTCGTCGGAAAGGGATTGGCGAACCCTAGCAATCAGCGGGATTTCCATACCAATCATCAGGCCCAATAACACACCCCACACATAGGGTAAGTATTCGCTGAGTTTTTGCAGCGAGCCTATCATGCCACCTTCGGGCTGTTGATCTGGCGGTAAACCTAAGGTGTTAGCAATGATCAATGGTAGTTGTTGACCAAAACCAATCACCGCTGCTGTGATTAAAATGGCGAGTGAGCCACAGAGTGCAACTGTGAGTTCTAAGATCACAAAACCGGTAAAGGCATCACGGATCTTACGCGCGGCGAAGGCACCTAGTCCCATGGAGACAATCATTAAGCCTATCATGGTGTAAATGGCGGCTTCTAATGCGCCTAAAATGCGGCCCGCATAGTGGGATAAAAGATATTCGTAGATCAGGCCGCAACCTGCTAATACGGCCATAATGCCCAATAAGAGAACATCGTCGAACCAACCTAGGCGGCTAGGTTTAGCCGCCGAGGGAGTTAAGCTAATTTCTTGCATTCGATTAAGCCATCAGTGCCGTAAGAATAAGTGCGATAGCGATACTGATCGCCATTTCTACTGCGGCGATACCGATATTGTGTTGTCTTTCCACTTCATCGGCTAAATCGATACGGGCTAATACCAGTTTCTTCACGACGAACAGCAGTAAGGAGAGTGCGATCAGCATAATGACTGAGAACACTAACCAACCGATCACGTTAGTCACATAAGCCGTTGGATTATAAATAATAAAGTGACTGGCGGCATTAAAGCTCAGTGCCATAGCAATCATGTAACCCGCATGGCGTAGCGCTAACGCTGTATGACCTTGGGCTAAGGCTTGCTGCATAGACGAGTCTTGGTTGCGGCTTGCGAAACGGTTTTCACGCCAGCGCGTGAGTAGCACTAACATCAACTGCGAAATCGCAAAGGCGCTGAAGATGGCAATGAAGGTATCGACCGTTAAATCTTCTGCCCACAGTAAGACGGAGCGAATGATAATGGCGGTAGCAATAGCAACGCTAGCATCGACGATAGCGACGGACACATTACCTTTGATGATTTGCTCGTTCTTATCAAACTCATTTAGCGCTATTTTATCGTGGAGAAAACGGCCGAGTTTAATCAGTACTAAACCGAATAAACCATAGCAGCTCATGCCAATCGCTTCGGTAAGATAAGAGTGTGCCGCAGCGCCTGTGATAGCGCCTGTAAGCACTATGCCTAGGGCGGCAACTGCGCCAGCGGTACTTATGCCAAAGGCAAAGTTATCCCGCTCTGCCAGCTCCTTACTGCTATTGACCTTTACACTCCAACCTTGCAAATAACGCATTAGCGTTAGCAAAATCACGGCTATGGTGAGATCGATAGCCAGAATGATGGCTAGCTCTGGTGTGATACCGAAATCCTGAAATAATGTCATTGGAAATCCTTAGTTACTTGCCCCGGCGCACACTGCGGGTCGTGCGATTGCTGGAATTGCGGAAACTGCTGTCTTTAGCATAGTTAGATCGAAACTTACTGTTCGAACTCTTGCTCGCACTTGTCGTGCTGGCCTTAGGTGCGCTGGTACTTTCACGGGATAACGCCGTGCCACCAGTTCGCGGTTTAGCATAAGGGCTGTCAAAGCGCTTGCCTTGTGAGTCGAAACGTTTTTTCGTTTGTTCGAAGGTCTTATTTTGCGCATCTGCTTGTTTGGGTGAGGTATAGCGATAACGACCTACGTCATTGTAATAGCTATAACCTCGGTTACCCGACCAACGATCGTAGGAAACTGGGCGATTGAAGACATTCGAAAACATCGAATACATGCCATACCAAGCCCAAAACGAAGTGCCGCTCGAGTCGGTTTGCCAGTTACCGTAAGAGGGATTGCCGACCAGTTGACTACCAGGGCCGAAATCTTCACCGCCATTGGCTAATGTTGCGGCCTCACGGCTAATCGCATTTACGCGAGCCAGTTTGCCGTCGGACATATCGGCGACCACGTTGACGGGATCAGACAACATATCGTTAAACAGACTGGGATCTGCGGCTTGATAAAGATTTTCTGCTTCGGCCAGCTGTTGATCGAGATCAGCAAAGTTACTCGCCACTTTCGATTCATCTAAACGACGTTTTAGCGAGGTATACATGGGACCTTGGGTACCAGAATCCTTTGCTAATTCATCGAGTAAGGGGGCTAAATCGGGTTTCTGTTGCTTTAGCAGTGTCGTGTATTGTTTTAAGAGATTAGCGTTACGCAACTGGCCGTCATCGATCATCGTCGTGAGCGTAGCGAGACGTTGCTGTGTGAGTTGTTGATACTTCGCGATTTTATCCGGTCTGTCATCGCCACAACCCGTCAGCGATAGCGAAACGGCTAAAAAAAGTATCGATGTGAGAACACGGGTTAGCATTCCTGCCATGTTTTCTCCAAAAGGTAATGAAATAAAACTCAAATACTTGCAGGCAATAATAATCCGCTTGCCCAATATGCCTGCCGCGCAGGTTATAGTACCCTTAAATGCCACAGATAAAAGTGTAAACCTTTATTTGTGTGTTACATCAGGTCGCTGCAAGTCTCGTCGAACATAACATGATGTGGCGTCAATCTATATCATTTACGACATAATATGTCGATAGCTAAATTTGTTAGGGATTATTATGACCATGCAAAAAGACAGTAATAAGTCATTGTCTATTCTTATTAATCAAACCGCTGAACGCAATTGGCTGCGATTAGAGGAAGCATGGTCCGAAGGACTTGCGCAATTAACGCCTGCTCAGCAGCAAGAACTCAAAACGGTTTTGGGACTCAGTGATTATGTGGCGGCTCAACTATGCCGACATCCCGAGTGGATCGCTATGCTGTTTGCGGGCGATTTAAGCCTGATTGATCGTAAAAACTTTGATGTTGATTTACATGAAGAACTTGCTAGCACGACCACTGAGGAGATGGCTAAAACCACCCTGCGACGGTTTCGTAACTATCAAATGGTGCGTTTAGCTTGGCGTGACTTTTTAGACTATGCCAGTTTAGAGGAATCCTTGCTTGATCTGTCGGCGCTCGCCGAAGCGTTAGTGATCTGCGCCCGCGATTGGCTCTATAAAGATATGTGCGCTCAATATGGCACGCCGATGGACAAAGAAGGGAATCCGCAACCGCTACTGATTTTAGGCATGGGCAAGTTAGGCGGCCGCGAGCTTAATTTCTCCTCCGATATCGATTTGATTTTCACGTTTCCTGAGCATGGCGAAACCGTCGGCGGTCGTCGCAGTTTAGACAATCAACAATTCTTTATCCGCATGGGGCAAAGGCTAGTGAACTTGCTCGATCAAGTCACAGTCGATGGTTTCGTGTTCCGTGTGGATATGCGTTTGCGCCCCTACGGTGAAAGTGGCCCCTTGGTGGTGAGTTTTAGTGGTCTTGAGGATTATTACCAAGAACAAGGACGAGACTGGGAGCGTTATGCCATGGTCAAGGCGCGTGCGCTCGGGCCTTGGAACCATTTCTCCGATGAATTACACAGCCTGCTCAGACCCTTTGTGTATCGCCGTTATATCGACTTTTCGGCAATTGAATCCCTGCGAAAAATGAAGCAACTCATAGCGCAAGAAGTGCGGCGCCGTCATTTGACCGACAATATTAAACTCGGTGCAGGCGGTATTCGTGAGGTCGAGTTCGTGGTGCAAAGTTTTCAATTGATCCGTGGCGGCCGTGAGCCTGCGTTGCGTCAGCAGAGTTTATTCGGTGCTATCGATACGCTTTACAGCTTAGGGCAGTTTGAATATTTGGCGGTGGATGAGCTTAAACACAGCTATTTATTGCTGCGCCGGGTTGAGAATCTGCTGCAAGCCATTGACGATAAACAAACCCAAACCTTACCGAATAATCCGCTGGATTGGGCGCGATTGTGCCATGTACTCGATATGGCTAATGAGGTTGATTTACGCACTCATATTGAAGCGGCAATGAGCAAAATCCATCGTCATTTTAAAGCCACAGTAGGCGGCGAAGAAGGCGAAGAAAAAGCTGAACATTGGACGACGCAGCTGTGGAACATGCAAGACCTTGATGATGGGATCGCGTTGTTGGCCGAACAGCAAATTGATGATGACAAGCTGTGCCCTATGCTCAGCAGTTGGCGCGAAACAGTGACTAAGCGTTCGATTGGTCCACGCGGGCGAGAAACCTTAGATAAATTAATGCCAAGATTATTGGAAGAATTGATTCATCAACAGAGTCCATCGTCAGCTTTTGAGCCCGTGTCTAAGGTGCTGGAGCAGATTTTAACTCGCACCACTTACCTTGAGCTTTTGTGTGAAAACCCTGGTGCGCGGCAGCAGTTAGTGAGCTTGTGTTGCGCCAGTCCTTGGATTGCCGCGCAGTTGGCTAAATTTCCCATGTTGCTCGATGAGCTTATCGATCCGTCGCAGCTCTATGACACGACCTCCATCGACGATTATCCGAGCGAGCTGCGTCAGTACATGATGCGCGTGCCCGAGGATGATATGGAGCAGCAGATGGAAGCGCTGCGACAATTTAAGCTGTCACAACAACTTAAAATCGCCGCCGCCGATGTCACGGGTGTTTTACCCGTGATGCAAGTGAGCGATCACTTAACTTTTTTAGCCGAAGCTATTATCGAACAAGTGGTGATGCAGGCGTGGCAACAGGTTTCAGTGCGCCATGGGGTGCCCGCTCACCTTGAGGGTAGTGACACAGGCTTTGCCGTTGTCGGTTATGGCAAGCTCGGCGGGATTGAATTGGGTTACGGCTCCGATCTCGATTTAGTTTTCTTGTGTGAAAATAAAACAGAGAACGGCCTGACCAATGGTGATCGCCCGATTGAAGTTGGTCATTTTTACCTCAAACTTGCCCAGCGCATTCTGCATTTATTCTCGACTCGCACCACTTCGGGGGAGTTGTATGAAGTGGATATGCGCCTGCGTCCTTCTGGCGCCTCGGGTTTGATGGTCAGTGAGATTGAGCGTTTTGGCGAATACCAAGCTAATGAGGCGTGGACTTGGGAACACCAAGCTTTAGTTCGCTCGCGTTTTGTTTTTGGTGACAATAGCTTAGCGGTTAAATTCAGTCATATTCGCGCTTCAGTATTGGAAAAGCCCCGTGATAAAGCTGAGCTGCAAAAAGCGGTGCGTGAGATGCGTCAGAAGATGCGTGATCACTTGCTTAAAGTCAGTGATGGCATGTTTGATTTAAAGCAGAGTCTAGGCGGGATTGCCGATATTGAGTTTATTGCCCAGTACTTAGTGCTGGCTAATGCTCACGAGTATCCAGAGCTAACGATTTGGTCTGACAATGTGCGGATTTTTGGTGTCTTAGCTGAGCTTGAACTTTTACCAATGATGAGTGCCCAGCATTTAACTCAGACATATTGCTTACTACGGGATGAAAATCATCGACTGACTCTGCAACAAAAGGCGGGGCAGTTACCAGTGTCAGAGGTAGAAGACCATGCTGAGCGGGTGTTAAACATTTATCGTGCTGTGCTCGAATAGTGCAGTCTTTAAGGGGATTAAGGCTGATACGAATTTCAGCCTTAACACCGCAAGAATACACCATTTAAGCTAGAGTTTAATGAGAGAAGTTAGCTGAGAGTGCCATGCAATTACCTACAATTCCTGAAAACGAGCTGCAACGCTTGGCCACGTTACGCGCACTTAATGTGCTCGATACCGATGCCGAGGAACGTTTCGATCGTATTACTCGGCTTACGCGCAGAATTTTCTCCTTGCCCATCTGTGTTGTGACCTTAGTGGATGCCGATCGGCAATGGTTTAAATCACGTCAAGGATTGGAGGTGACTGAAACACCTCGGGAAATTTCATTTTGTGGACATGCGATCAATCATGACGGCATTTTCATCGTGAACGACACCCTCAAAGATCCACGTTTTAGTGACAATCCTCTGGTGACTGAGCAGCCGCATATTCGCTTTTACGCTGGCTATCCCCTCACCATTCACAGGCAATATCGGGTGGGTACTTTGTGTTTAATCGGTACTGAACCGCGGGATTTTACGGCTGAAGACATTGAAACCTTAACGGATTTAGGGCAAATGGTAGAGGCTGAATTACTCTCTATTGCGCAAAACACCTTAGATCCCTTGACTACGATTTCGAATCGGCGTGGATTTGAGTTACTGGCCCATCAGTCAATGGCGAGTTGTCGACGTACCGAATCTGAGGCGGCCTTAGTTTTCTTCGATCTCGACTTTTTTAAGGAAGTGAATGACAGCTTTGGTCACCTAAAGGGCGATCAGGTGTTATATGATTTTGCCCATATCTTAATGACCGCTTTTAGGGAGTCGGATGTGATCGCAAGGCTTGGCGGCGATGAGTTTGTGGTGCTGCTAAGTTTTGTGCATAGAGATACAGTCAATCGGGTCATCGAGCGTTTTAAGCAGTTACTTGATCAATATAATCAACAGCATCCTAAGCAACATAGATTGGCGACCAGCATAGGTATCGCCCATTGGACACCGGATTCAGATATGAGCTTAGAGGATCTGTTAGATTCCGCCGATAAAGCCATGTATCAGGATAAAGCCACACATCACAGTGATGCATCTTAAATTGTTTACGCTTATGCCAATGAAAAGGGAGACAATAATGCTTCCCTTTTCATTGGACTTTATTCGGCGAAGAAGTACTAAGCTGTAATGAGCGTTACCCAATGTTGATATAAGGGTAAGCCAATTAACACGTTAACCGGAAACGTAATGCCGAGTGAGGCTAGCATAGCCAGCCCTATATTGGCTTCGGGGATTGCGGCACGAATGGCCGCTGGCGCTGCGATATAAGATGCGCTGGCACTTAATGCCGCTAACACTAAAATGCTGCCTGAAGGTAAGTCCAGCCAAACACCTACACCAATACCACACCAAGCCAATACAAAGGGCGCTACGGCGGCAAACATTAATAACCGCCATTGTTTAAGTGGTAGCGGCAAACACACTTTGGCCGTTACTAAGCCCATTTCCAGTAAAAATAATGCCAGTAAAGTTTTGAACCCGCCTAGTAGCACAGGTGTAAGCGGCGCAAGTCCCGTTGGGCCATAAAGCCAACCTATCACTACACCGCCAAGGAGTAAGACAACGCCGCGGCTGGTTAAGGCTTCGTGCAACACGCTTGATTGATTTTCATTTTTGGGTGATGTTTCAATTGCTTTTTTGGCACTTAAGTATCTGTGTAACCAGAGCATTACGACAATAGCAGGTAGTTCCAGCAGCACGAGATATAGGGTCGTTTCTGGCCTTAAGATCAACCCAGATTTTTCAACCATAGCCATCACCACCGCAAAGGTTCCCGCACTGACGGAGCCGTAATGGGCGGCAATACTAATGGCATCGGTATGGCCAATGCGAACCAGCCGGGTTAGTACAGGGTATAAGGCCAAGGGGATAATCAAACCTAAGGCAACAACCGCTAACAGCTCAGTGAACACTAAGTTTTGAGTGTGACCGTGGAGCGCCATTCCGCCTTTTAAACCTAAGGTAAGCATTAACAGTATGGATAGGGTTTCGTAGATCGCGGGTGGGACTTTAAGATCTGATTTCACTAGGCCAGCTAACAGGCCTAAGGCGAAAAATGCAATGACAATATCGGGCATAAGTATTTCATTAAGTTTGACTTTTAAGCGGTGCAAAACGCGCTTGCTTGTCGAGTGATCCTGATGGCTGGTGATTTTGGACCTAATTAGTTATATTGAAAAATAAATTGTTTACCACCTAGGTATAGATAATTGTCTATGGATAAGCGTTCGTCATCGACTCAGCTTAAATTGCGGCATTTGAGTTTTCGGTTACTGCAGGTGTATGTGCAAGTGGTGCGGTTAGGTAATATTTCCGCTGCGGCGAGGGCATTGCATTTAACTCAACCCACAGTGTCATTACAGCTTAAAAAATTGGCCGATGTGTTGGGCGAGCCATTACTCGAGAGTCGTGATGGCCGCATGTTACCGACCTTGATTGGTAATGAGTTGTACCGCGCAGCCTGCGATACCTTGAGTCGTTTTGAGGATTTCGATGCTTTTATGCAGCAGGCTAAAGGTGGCAGTGTCGGTCACATTAATATCGGTATTGTCACTACCGCCAAATACGTGTTACCACGGATTTTAGGGGCATTTTATCGGCAGTTTCCACAGGTTAAAGTGACCTTAAACATTGGTAACCGTGCCCATGTATTAGGCCGATTTGAACGCCAAGAAGATGATTTATACCTGTTTAGTCATCCTCCAAGTGGCGATAACGTGTTATCTGCACGCATCATTAAAAATCCGCTGCAACTGATTGCACCAAAGGAGCATTGGGCAGTGGGTCGTGAACAAGTGAATTTTAACGAGCTTAAAAATGAGCGTTTTATCGTGCGCGAACCGGGATCAGCCACCCGCTTAATGTTCGAGTCTTGGTGCAGCGGACAAGGCATCACGCTCGGTGACACTATGCAAATCGAGAGTAATGAGGCGATACGCTTGAGCGTCGCGTCGGGCTTAGGTTTGTCGGTGATTTCGGCGCATACCTTGCAAGAAGGGCGCGAAAAACCTGCAATTCTAACTGTTACGGGTTTTCCGCTCGAAAGTAACTGGTATCTAGTTGGCCGTAAAGATCGCCGTTTGCCCTATGCCGCCATGCAACTGGTGGACTTTATGGCGGCGCATTTGGTCGAGTGTATCGAGCCAGAATGGGTTGCCACTGATATCAGTGAACTGGCTATGCACTTTAATCATGCACCGCAAACTCGATCCTAGCACTCTTGAGTCTTGCTTGTATTATGGAATGCTTTATTAAACTAGATCATAGCGTTATGCATTGAGGGTAACGGTTTAACACATCTTGTGCCATTACCCTCTGATTCTATTATAAAGTGATACTCTAGACTTTAAATCGCGTCAGTAGATTGTTCAGTTCAACGGCGAGTCTTGAGAGTTCATGTGCCGAGGCACTGGTTTGCTGTGCCCCCGCAGCACTTTGGCTGGCAAGATCACTAATATTCACAATGTTTTTATCGACCTCGCGTGCGACTTTCGCTTGCTCTTCGGCGGCGCTTGCGATGACCATGTTGCTGTTATTCATCGTACTGATTTGGCGATTAATCGTGTTTAATGCATCCCCTGCCAATCTTGCGACTGAGAGTGCCTGTTCAGCCTTTTGGCCGCTGTGCTGCATCGATTGCACTGCCGTTTCGGTGCCGTGCTGGATTTTGTTAATCATGTCTTCAATTTCACGGGTCGAGGACTGAGTGCGATGGGCTAGGGCGCGACCTTCATCAGCAACAACCGCAAAACCACGGCCTGTATCGCCCGCTCGCGCCGCTTCAATGGCTGCGTTTAAGGCCAGTAAATTTGTTTGCTCAGCAATGGCGCGGATCACATCGAGAACTTTACCTATATCCCTCGCTTGAATCGCTAAGGTTTGAACAACCTGTGAACTTTGCGTTACATCCTGATTCATGTCGATAATGGCTGCGACTGTCTGATCTACCTGTTTTTTACCTAATTCGGTACTGCGGGCGGTTTCTTCAGAGGCTTCTGAAGCGAGCACCGCCGTATTGGCAACTTCATCTACTGCCGAACTCATTTCGGTAATCGCAGTTGCCGCTTGCTGTATTTCATCATTTTGTTGCTGTATGCCGCGGGAAGCATCTTCAGTGACGGAATTGAGTTCTTCGGCGGCGGAGGCGAGCTGGCTAGAGGAGTTTGCTATATGGGATAAAGTGTCGCGCAGGTTTTGCTGCATTTCAGCTAATGATTGCATCAGTTGACTGGTTTCATCTTTACCCTCTGTGCTGATTTTCTGCGTTAAATCCCCCCTTGCGACAGCCACTGAAATGCCTACAGCTTCCTTCATTGGCTGCACGATACTGCGAGTTAAAAATATTGCCACTACAAATGCAGCGATTAAGGAGCCCACTATCATAATGCTGTTTAGCCATTTACTCTCGTCGTAGGCTTGTGCAGTTATTTGACCTTGTTCCTTTGCATATTCAGTATTCAAGCTGCCAATGCTAATGAGCGTCTTTGTCATTTTTTCGGCTTGCACTATCATGACATCATCCATGATCCGTTTAGCTTCGGCTGCATCATTCGCCTGTAGCTTGCTGATCATCTCATCTTGATGTTTTAAATACAGATCAAGGCTGCCACTAAATTCTTGATAGAGCTCCTGCTCACCTGGCAGGCTAATTAAAGGCTCATAGTTTTTTTGATCCGTTTTAATACTCTGGCGGATTTGCCTTAATGTATCGAGTCCTTTGTTAAGTTCAGCAGTCGAATTTGCTAATAATAGGCGAAATGTAAACACCCTAGCGCGCATCACATTGAGGTTGATGCTCGACAGACTGACTAGCGTAGGTAGGGTATTATCTTCAATTTCTTCTGCAGTGGATCGCATGGATGACATTGTCTGTAATGACATGATTCCTTGAAGTAGCAACACAAGAGCAAGTAATCCAAACGCAGCAATTAATCGTGAGCCAATCTTAAATTGTCGTAACCACATAAGTTAATCGTCCCTGTATTTAAAAGAGTTCCGTTTAAGGCTGTTCTTAATATTTTCTAGCGAATATTTCGAACTAAGTGTCATGGCTCTTAGTCAGAATCATGAGTCTTTAGTTGATTGCATAAACTATAGATTATATTTTTGAGCTTTTATGTTGCAGGTTATAAATTTGATCGATTTAAACCTATAGGCTGTAAATTAGAATAATTGAAACTAAGTTACACCGTACCTTAAAACTCAAGGTTAGCAACAGCTAGAAGCAAATTGAACGTAATGAGTCATTTGGTTGTGTGGATTGAATCGATTATGGTAGATGGATTTCCTATTTTATGTATTTGATTTTTAACTATTATAATGTTTTTTCTGTACTAGTTTGTCTATGATTGCAGATTTTCAATTTAGGTACTTATTCATCTTTCTAGGCTTGTATCTGCAAATAGCGTATTTGACTTGTTATATTCTGAATGCATGAATTATCTTGTCACTAATTGTTCCTCGAATTTTTATCGTGATGACTAACTTCTCGCTTATCAATATTAGGCTTTTGGTCTAACTCAACAGAGCGATAAATCGCTAATGTTTTACGGTCATTCACTTCGACTCATTGCTATTAATCGACTGTAGGTGCGGCGGAATTCAAAACTGAGTGCGCCACCTTGATAGAGTTCACTCAGTGGCACGTCGCAGCTGAGATATAAGCTGACATTTTGATCGTATAACTCATCAATCAAGCTAATAAAGCGCCGTGCTGGGTCGTCTTTGGCCGCATAGGAGAGTTTGCGCTCGCCCGTGGCTGCGGCTTGGTTATCACCTGTACCGTCTTCTGTGCCGCGGGCACGGATCCAGCCTTTTATTTCGCCGCCTAATTTGGGAACGCCGCTTACCATTAAGATCTTAAATCGACTGGCTATTTCGATATAATCGAGCTGGGATCTCGGGCCGTCACATAGGGCATAAAAGTCGAACCAAGCGACTGAGTTGCCTGTTGGCGCTATAGCGGCGCGGATCACTGGAATTTCACGGTTGCAGATGGTGAGGCTAGCATTACTCATTCTGCTATCACTAATGCCAATAGTGCTCATACTGAGTGTATTTGGCGTTAACCCATTCACTAGCTTGTCAAAAATCCGCTCAAAATCGAGTGTTCCGGTAATGCCGATATTGCGGGAAATCGAGGCGTTAACTTCAGCGCTATCAATGCCAATCTCGTTGTTTAATGAAGCATTGATGGCGTGCATTCTATGGTCTTGGTTGCCATTGAGATGCAGCATTTGAGTGTGTGTTTGCAGCAGTTGGATGCAAGGTAAAAATCTGTGTCTAGCTAGGCCGTTCTCATATAAGCGCTCAATAGGAATATTTGAGGTGGCGACCAGCACCACACCTTGTTTGAATAGGCATTCAAAGAGCCCTGCGAGTATCATGGCATCGCCAATGTCCGAGACAAAAAACTCATCGAAACACAGCACCTTGCACTCTTTTGCGAGATTTTTAGCTATGAGAGTTAACGGATCTCGTTTACCCGAATGTTCGCGTAATGCTTGGTGAATCCGTGCCATAAATCGGTGAAAATGCAGTCTTAACTTGCCTTCACTCGGCAAACAATCGAAAAACAAATCCATCAGAAACGTTTTGCCCCGACCCACATCGCCCCACAGATACAGACCTTCGATTGCTTGTTTGTTGATAAGGGGAAACTGTGCTGAATGTGGCTGTAGCATCAACTGCTTAAATAGCACATCGAGCGCCAACACAGCCTGTTGCTGCGCGAGATCGTCAATGAGATCTATGCTCACCTTGGCGCGATACGCTTCAAGTGGTGTCACGATTGGGGCTATCGATTGCGAGCTAGCGGAGTTTGAATGTGCCATGTCGGGGTCTCGTTGGCGGTTTGTTTTCGGTGTTTGCTTTTAGCTTTGTTTTAGTGCGATATCAGCACTCACCTTTTTGAGGCATCCTGTTACTCATATTCAGGTACTCGTGAGCCATATGGCAAGATGCGCAGGGTAACATAGTCGCTGACGTGACTTAAGTCCCGCTCTGAGGCTTAGGTTAAATACTAAGCGAAACCAGTGCTTTATTCTCGAGGACTTTTACCATAACATCTTTGTCACAAAAATAATGATATGGAATGAATCCTATGGCGAGTAAGGGCAATGGCATTACGGTTATCAGTGCGCAAACCTTGATTGAGGGCGACATTCAGTTAGAGAGCGCGGCATTCATTGCGGGTAAATTGCAGGGCAAGATTAGATCAGCAGGACAAATTAAGATCGAACTTGGCGGCGAAATCTCTGGTGAAGTCAGTTGTCATGAGCTGCGGGTGTGCGGCGTATTTCGCGGAAGAGTCTGTTGTAATAAGTTGATTATTACCAGTTCTGGTGTGGTTGACGGTGAAGTCGCCAGTCATCAGATGGAGATTTACGAAGGCGGGCAGTTTATTGGTCAGCGTATTAAAGGTCCTGAACTTGATGCCTTGCCGGAGATGCTACAAGCACTCGCGCCAATAGCTCAACGCTCGGATGCGCATTTATATGCCAGTGAAAGCACTTTACTAAGAGGTGATCATCTGGCGATTCGCCCTTGGCTGTATGTTGCTGTGGCAACTGTCGTCATAGCGTTAGGTTTTAGTTTTGGACCCGAGCAATTGCGTGAGTGGTTACCGAATCTTAGTGACAGCACGTTGAAAACTGAGGTGTCTCCGGCAATCGAGGGGCTTAAGGCAGTAAATGGTATGTCTCCTGATCAACCTGCTACGCCAAATAGCGCGAATGCCGACAATATGGCGGTATTACCGGCAGCGGATCCTGATCCGCAGGCCATGCAGCAGGATTCGGCGATGGAAGATTTACAACAAATGGAACAAGGCCATGAACAGATGACGCAGGGTGATAATGGCGCACCGCCTGCCAGCGACAATGCGACCAATAAGCTTTAATCTGTCGATCGCGCATTTGAATCTTTTAGAAGGATAATTTGGCTTTAGTTGTCAGTTCGGCCAACCTTGACCCTTTCAAACTGCCACTCTGGTAGCTTAGTTTTTAAGTCAGGAAGAATTCGAGCAACATCGCCCCGCAAGATAATCAATGGCTCACCGCTAAACGCCCCGTTGGCTAACTGCTGCAGCCTTTCGGGCGTTAGAGCTTGCAACTCTGCCTTCAGCTTTTGCACATCAATTCGAGTTAATCCTGTCGCGACTTGGTGGATATATTGGTTTTCACGTTGAATGCTGTTGTCTTGGCTGAGCAAATCTTCACCGATCAAATAGGTTTTAAGTGCATCGATTTCACCTTGGCTAGCACCTTGCGTCTTAACTAGCGCGAGGTGATCGAGTATGCCCACCACAAACGCGCCCGTATGTTCTATGGCTGTACTGCCGTAAAATTTGATGCTGCTGGACAGCGGTGCATTGGCACACTGGCCGTAGATGCCATAGGTGAGGCCGCGTTTTTCCCGTAAATCATAGTAGAGTCTGCCCGAAAAACTGCGGCCCATGAGTGCGGATAAACTGCGACAGCTTAAGGCGACTTCCTGTGGGTTCAGTTGCTGCTGAGTTGATGCATCACTTAGGACATGATCTATGGCATAGCCTAGGCGGACTTGGGTTTGCACGCTGCCCGGCGCATCAATAAGGTAAATCCTCTTGATTTGCTGAGGCTTTACTGTCTCTGGTTTATCCGCTTTCGGCACTGAATTAGGCAATAATGGCCACAGTTTAAGGCTAGCTTGAAGGTCAAATTTAGCGTTATTTGCCAAAGAGTTGGGTAGAAAAAGATGCCACTGTGCTCGTGTTACCGCCTGCTGTTGGATTTGTTGCAGTTGCCTTAGGCTGAGCGAATCGAACAATGCATTATTATTGATCACTCTATTGTAGGGATGTTCAGGGCCGAGCAGTTTATCGCGCCACACTTTATCTATCTCGGCGCCACTAAAGGCGTTTAAGTGTTTATTGAGCTTGAGTTGACGGCGAATATTGTCGACATCGACGGGGGCGGTTGTCGCATCAACAAAGGCATCTGGTTGCCAAAATTGCAGTAGTAAGCCGTAGATATGGTTAACATCGTCGGGGCAAGTGAGGCTTAAATTAATGCTGTGCAAGCTGACACGCATATTGAAAGTCTCAAGACAGGGATCTGCGCGGCTAATGGCAAGTGCGTGGGCCTTTTCTTGAAAGGCAATCTGTAAAATATCAGGATTATTGAAGGGAACTTGCGGGCTCACAGCCGCTAAACTGACCCTGTTGCTCACACTGTTATTCATTTGAACTGAGGCAAGGCGATGTAACTGATAGGGTAAATCCAATTCGGTATGGACTTCATCGGTAAAAATTTCATCCGTTACGGGGATAATGACGCCGCTTTTGGGTAAATGATTGTTCAAAGAGCTGCCCAAAGGATTGTTTAAAGAGTTAGGTAAAGAATGGGCTAAAGAGTTTGGCGTTTCAAAATGGGCTAAACTCGGCGGTTCGCTCGGCGTGAAGACGATTTGCGTCTGCTGGCAGGCGTTTAGTGATAAAGCCACAGCGCAGAACATTAAGCCTTGTAGCTGCTTTGACATTGTCTGAGTCGTCATAATACCGCATCCTCTAAACTGTCACTCATATCGTTAGGCAGCCATTCCAGTAGCGTTTTACCCCAGCGAATATACCAAGGTGGCAGTAGGTCGACTCGGACATAATCTTGGTTGAAATACCGTTTTGCGACGCTTTGGATATCGTCGGCCGTGACTGCGTTGATCCGTTGCCACTGTGCGGTAAAGGGATGGTCTTTATCTTGAGCCGACGTTGCGGAAAGCTTGATGGCTAAGGCCTGCGTGTCATCCAGTTGTTGTAATTGATTGTTTAACCACACTTGTTTAAGTGTGCAAAGACTTGCTTCATCCAGAGCATCTTGCTGCGTTTGTGCCACAAGTCCCAATACTTTTTGCACTAAGGCATCGAGTGAGGTCCGTGCCCGTGGAACCAAGACGATATTCGCTATGCCGTGATTTTCTAACTCAAAGGGCAGGGAGTAGCTGAGCATTTGTTCGGGATTATGCAGACTGAGTTTAGCGAGTGCACTGGCGGTGTTTTGAAATAAATAGCCTTCTAGCAGCCGAATTGCCGCAGCATCTGGGTGATCTTTACCAACTGTATGCCAAGCGAGCAGTAATCCAGGCCAAGGTCCGCGTTCATCCACTAACTCAGCATGTACTTGTTTAGGCTGGATTGTTAACTCAGAAAATTCAGGTTCAGCAATCGTTGGCCTAGACCAAGCCGCAAAATTTTGCTCAATCCATTGCCGGGTTTGTGGGCTTAGTTTGCCGACAAGGGAAAGCTGCATCGCATCGGGACGATAATAAGCACGGTGAAAGGCCGTTAGGTTTTCTGGTGTGGCTTGCAAGATATCTTCGCGATTGCCAATAATACCGTGACCGTAAGGAGTACCTTTTACTTGCTCGAGTAAAAACGTCATCGCGCTGCGGATATAGGGCTGATTATCTATGGTTTGTGCCATTTCCTGCAGTACGGTTTCCTGCTGATTTTTAACCGTAGTGGCATTAAGGCTAGGGCGGATAAAGCGATCGGCTTCGAGATATAAGCCCAGTTCTAATGCTTGGTTTGGCAGCGTCACATAGTAGTTGGTGTAGTCAAAATGTGTGCTGGCATTAAAACGTGCACCTAAAGCACTGAACTGCTGAGCATAGGTATCGCCGGGGGCATTTTCACTCCCTTTAAACAACATGTGCTCAAACAGATGGGCGTAACCGCTCTGACCTTGGACTTCGTTGCGGGCGCCTAAATTAAATTGGCTGGCGACTGTGACTGTTTGTTTATCTACCATGGGCAGTAATCGCACTGTCAGGCCATTTTGTAGCGTATAGGTCTCTATATTCGCTTCGAGCGTATATAAGGCTTGCGCATCTTGCTCCGTGCGGCATTGGGCCTGTAGCGTATGACTGAAAACACTGGCCGAAAGGGCGATAAAAAAGGTGATTTGAGTTTTCATAAGTGCGTCCTGCCGAGCTTATTTTTTAATTTGTCAAATTTCTTACTCAAGCTGGATACCATTAACGACAGGCAATTGATACATTCGCAGATATCGATACAGATTGCACCACTGTCGACGACTGCTCGGATTTCATCGAAATCAGTTGAATAGCATTCAGTTTTTGAAAAGAACTGCTATGATGGCACAGTTCTTTTTCTGGCATAAGTACAAGATATGGTAAGCAGATCTCCGTTCGAATCCTTTCAGTGGAAAAGCGATATTTTTAACTGTGAAAGCACTGATATTGATAATTTCTATCTGCTGCTTGAGCAGGAAATGACCCGTTTGGGCATGGTTGAGAAAACATTGGGTGAAGTGGGTAAATACGATGTTAGCTTGTATCAGTCACCAGCCGCTAAGTCAGGCTTACCTTCTTTATTGATCAGCACAGGATTTCATGGCGAAGAATCTGCAGGCCCATGGGGTTTGTTGCATTTTTTGAGTGAAGCTTCAGCAGACCTATTTGAACGGGTGAACTTGAGTTTATTGCCTCTCGTCAATCCTACTGGATTCAGTCGTGGTCATAGATTTAATAAATACGGCGAAAACCCAAATCGTGGTTTTGTATTTGAGAACGGTAAACCTAAAGCGAATGAACATACATCGGTTGAAGGTAAGCTATTGTTAGAGCACGCACAGTTACTGCTTGCTGCGAGTCGAGATGGTATTTTAACTTGCCATGAAGATGTCTTGAGTCGTGAAGCCTATGTGTATTCTTTTGAGCCAAGCCAAGTGCCTGGACGTTTTAGTCTCGATCTGCGCGATACTTTAGGTGGTTATTTCCCGATTGCGGTAGACGGTGAGATTGATGGGTGTCCTGTTAAGGATGGTTTGATCTTCAATCATTTTGATACGTCTTTTGAAGCTTGTTTAGTACGAAGTGGTGCTCGTGTCGGTGCTTGTACTGAAACGCCTGCGTTGCAAAACTTCGATCAACGCGTATTAGCAAACAGTGCTGCTATGACTCACTTCTTGGCCCTGTGTGCACCTTTATGTGATTGATATGTTAGTCTATTACGTTAGTGAGTAGCCTGACATGACAAAAAAATACCCGCAGATTGCGGGTATTTTTTTAGGTGGTATTCGCCAGTGAATTATTGATTAATTCGCATTGGCACACCAGTACGCTCATCGAGTAGCTTCTTGATCACAGAAGAATCAGTGTCAGCTTTAGCGATAAACTTAGCGATCTCTTTTGGCAGTGATATCGCAACGGGCTCATTTGATTCAAACTCCGCCACAGTGCGAGACAATGGTTGATGCACGGCTAAGTAGCGTTTTCCGTCTGGCTCTTCGGTTGCTTTAATCGGCTGGTTCACAAATTGTACCCGGGTTCCCACTGGTACAGTCTTGAATAGATGCTCGATATCTTCATGGCGTAAACGCACACAACCTTGACTGACACGCAAACCGATACCGAAACTCGCGTTAGTACCGTGAATCGCATACAAGTTGCCGATATACAGCGCATACAGTCCCATAGGGTTATCTGGACCCGCTGGCCATACCGCAGGCAGGATTTCACCTTTAGCAGCATATTCTTTACGAATGCGCGGTGTGGGTGTCCAAGTTGGATTCGCACGCTTGCGTTGTACAGTGGTCACCCAGTTTTCTGGTGTGTCTTTACCAATTTGGCCAATACCAATAGGCAATACTTCAACAGTCTTTTTGCCTTTTGGATAGTAATACAACCGCATTTCAGCCACGTTGATCACTATGCCTTCACGGGGAGCGTTTGGCAGGATCAATTGCAATGGAATGATCAGTTGGCTACCTGGTTTTGGCAGAAATGGATCCACACCTGGGTTAGCTTCGAGTAGGTTACTGAGACCAAGCTGGTATTTGGCTGCGATATCTTCGAGAGTGTGTTTACCCTCTGGAACCGTATAATACTGGTTCTCGCCAATTAGCCTGCTTTGGGCGGCTGGTAAAGGATATTCCGTTGCTAAAGCGGACAGACTAGGGAAAACCAAAGTCAATAATAAAGCTGTGGTGCGAAGCATACTCATAAGCGGATACTACGATTCCTGTTAATAAAAAAGCGTGTTTAACGCAGCTTTCTCTCTTAAAACGAGAGCGGCAATTTGACGAGCAAAATGCACTGGCGCGCGAAGCTCGCATCCTTCCTTATTTTGGACATTATTTCAACTGAAATATGATCAGTACGGCGTATTTATCGCTTAATTTTTTGTTTTAACGGTTTTCCTTGGCGGCGTCAATTGTCAGTATTTAGTCTTGTCGTTAAAACCTGCTGTACTCAATTGTCTTGTGCATGCCTTCCTGCTTGATGAAAAAATTAACCAATCTAAAACGCGTCTGTTTGAATGGCGAGCATGTATGGCGTTACTGGAATTGATTTGTTTTGGGAAAACAGAGTGCGGTCCTTTTCTGACAAGGCTATTGCTCATCGGATAAAGTGAGTTTAAATCATCTCATTGGCAAATAAATGGAGTTAAAACAATTAGCTTAAGGATAATGTTCAAATATTCACCCTTTACACGACATTATTTTATCTGGCACTAAATTGGCTATGATACCGTTAGTTTATACAGGTTTGTGAGCTGAGTTTTGCTTGAATGATTTGAGTTTACGTTCAGTTTGCTATTTTTAACTATTTGATATTCATTTATTTTAATTCTTATTAAGTCGTGTGGTGATGTTCTGCTATCCTTTAGGTTTTACGTTAGCCTTTATCTAAAGGTTAATAGAAAGTTGGTTTTATGACATTTTTTATGTAGATGATTGAAATTTAATATTTAACGCTCCAATAATTCGATATTTTTGTGCTAATATAAAATCATAAAATTGTGAGTTGAGTCATTTTTAACCTCGGTGATTTGTCTATCGTTTAACTAAACAACCTGTATTAAGGAGGCGTTTGTGGATGCAGATTCCATCAATAGTTTTTTTCTGATTGGCGCCTTGCTTACAGCAGTGAGTGTTTTACTTAGTCCTATGTCTTCCCGTTTGGGCATCCCTATTTTATTGATTTTCCTCGCTGTGGGTATTTTGGCTGGCGAAGATGGCCTTGGTGGAATCCAGTTTGATGATTATTCAACTTCCTATTTAGTCAGTAACTTAGCCTTAGCGATTATTTTACTCGATGGCGGTATGCGCACCCGCGTTGCCAGTTTTAGGGTGGCGCTATGGCCTGCATTATCGTTGGCGACCTTTGGCGTTGCCATTACGACCAGTATCACCGGCATGATGGCCGCATGGTTGTTCGACTTGCATTGGTTGCAAGGTTTGCTGGTGGGCGCGATTGTGGGCTCGACCGATGCCGCTGCGGTATTTTCCCTGCTTAAAGGGCGTAGCCTTAACGAGCGGGTTGGTGCGACCTTAGAAATTGAGTCCGGCAGTAACGATCCCATGGCGGTATTCTTAACCGTAACCTTGATTGCCATTCTTGCCAATGTCGACAGTGAGTTGTCCTTCAGCTTTATGCTTATTAGCTTTATTAAGCAATTTGGTCTGGGGATCTGTTTAGGTTTAGGCGGCGGCTGGATGCTGTGGAAGCTCGTCAATTTAAGCAAGTTAGCTGATGGTCTGTACTCTATTTTAGTTTTAAGCGGTGGTCTGATTATTTATGCTGCGTCCAACAAACTGGGTGGTAGTGGTATTCTGTCGATTTACTTAGTGGGTCTGTTCCTCGGCAATAAGCCAACCCGTGGCCGTCATGCGATTTTGAACGTACTGGATGGTATGACTTGGGTCAGTCAAATCGGCATGTTCCTCGTATTAGGGTTATTGCTTACCCCTTCAGATTTAGTCGATATCATGATCCCAGGTTTTGCTCTGGCATTCGGAATGATTTTATTTGCTCGCCCTGTCGCCGTATGGATCAGTCTATTGCCATTTAAGAGCTTTAGCAGTCGCGACCGCTGGTTTATTTCTTGGGTGGGGTTACGCGGCGCTGTGCCTATCATCTTAGCAGTATTCCCTATGATGGCTGGCTTACCGGGTGCTCAGTTGTACTTCAACTTAGCCTTCTTCGTTGTATTAGTGTCGTTGCTGGTTCAAGGTGCATCTTTGACCACAGCAGCGCGTTTAGCTAAGGTGGAACTGCCCCCAAAGCCGTTACCCGTTTCGCGCTCGGGAGTTGAAATTTACCCGAGCAGCGAATGGGAAGTGTTTGTCTATCGTTTGAGTGAAAGTAAGTGGTGTATTGGTGAGCCGCTAAAGCGCTTGGCTATGCCAGATGGGACGCGGATTGCGGCGGTATTTAGGGATGACACTTTGCTTCATCCATCGGGTAGCACTCGCCTCGAAGCGGGCGATATACTCTGTGTGCTGGGTCAGGAGAAAAGTTTAGAAGCCTTGAGTAACCTCTTTAGCCAAGCGCCAGAAAATAAAGAAGTACAACGATTCTTCGGTGATTTCTTTATTGAAACAGACGTTAAGCTTGCGGATCTCGCGCCTATTTATGGTTTGAGTTTAGATAATCTCGCTGATGATATGACAGTCGCAGACCTTGTGGTATCTCAGCTTGGTGCTAATCCTGTACTTGGGGATCAGTTCCACTGGCAGTCGTTGCATTGGGTGGTGGCGGGGTTGTATGAAGGTAAAGTCACTAACGTAGGTATTCGTTTACCGACTGAGAATGCGCTCTAATCCTATGTGCTAGATGGTCCTTACTATCGGAAGTTACCATAAAAAATGCCAGCTTATTTGCTGGCATTTTTGTATTCAAAAACTGAATGAGTTACTGATATAAAGATTTGTCCGTTGGGTCGGGACGGGTCTTAAAGCGGCGATGTAACCACATATATTGGGCGCGGTTTTTATCTATGATGGATTCGATAATCTTGTTACCGCGAATCGCGTCGGCTAATTCATCTTCGCCGGGGAAATTATCCAGCGGTGGCATCACTTCAATTCGATAGCCTTTATCATCTGTGGTACGTTCCACAAAAAAAGGCAGGACTTTAGCTTTGCCGAGTTTAGCTAACGTGGTGGCACCGGTAATCGTTGCCGCATCTGGCATGGCATAAAATGGGATAAATACCGCGCTTGATCGGCCAAAGTCTTGATCGGCCGTGTACCAAATCACATCGGGATTGCGTAGGCAGCGTATCATTTGGCGCAAGTCGCGTTTAGAAACGAGACCTTTATTCGAGCGTAAACGGCCTTTAACTTGGAGGTATTCCATCACAGGATTGTTGTGTGGGCGATACACTCCCACGCCGGGTTGAAATTGGCCGAAGATACGTGCGCCCATTTCCAGCGGTAAACAATGCACGGCAAAGAGGATGACGCCGTGGCCAGCATCGAGTGTGTTTTGCACGTGTTCTTTGCCTGTAATGCTCATGTGCTGCTGCACTTTTTCATCGGACCACCACCATGCATTGATGGTGTCGAAAATGGCTTTGCCCGTTTCTTCAAAGTTACGCGTGAGTAAATCTTCTCGCTGTGCTTCCGTCATTTCAGGGAAACAGAGGGTCAAGTTACGGCGCGCTGTGTGGGTGCGGCCAGCTGCGAATTTCATTACTAAGCGACCGAATCCCTTCCCCAGCGTCATCTGCCAAGGAAGCGGTAGAAGCTGAGTTAAACGCATCAAAAATACGCCAAACCACATGGGCCAATGCTTAGGATGATATAAAGAAGATGAAAACTCGGCTTTCTCGACCACAAAAATACTCACTACTTTTGAAAATTACTGCTCATTCTAACTCAATTTTTGCTGAAAATTAGGTACAATCACGGTTTAATTTCTGCATAAAGATAAGAGCACTATGAAGGTTTCTCTGCCAGCATTTGAAAAAGCCAGAGTGTTAGTCGTCGGCGATGTGATGTTAGACCGCTATTGGGTTGGCCCTACGGGACGTATCTCCCCTGAAGCCCCCGTACCTGTGGTGAAGATTAATCAAGTCGAAGACAGACCCGGCGGCGCGGCCAACGTGGCGCTCAATATCGCGACATTAGGGGGGCAAGTTCAACTTGCCGGGCTCGTCGGCCAAGATGATACTGCCCATGCCCTAACGCTCGGTGTGCAAACTTTAGGGGTTGAACCCCAATGGTTAAGTATTACTGATAAACCAACCATCACTAAGCTGCGGGTGTTATCACGTAATCAGCAGCTTATCCGCCTCGATTTCGAAGAAGCCTTCGACAAGGCCGATAGCGTGCGTTTATTGAAACAATCCGAGGCCTTACTCGATTCTGTCGATGTCGTGGTGTTGTCCGACTATGCAAAGGGCGCTATCGATCAGCCGCGAGATTTTATTGCATTAGCGCGTTCGAAAGGTGTGATGGTATTAGTCGATCCTAAGGGCAGTGACTTTGGTCGTTATCATGGCGCGTCACTCATTACCCCAAATATGAGCGAGTTTGAAGCAGTTGTTGGCACTGTGACCTCTGAAGCCGATCTGCTAGAAAAAGCCCGTGGCTTACTCAAGCAACATCATTTTGATGCCATTTTAGTGACCCGCTCTGAAAAGGGCATGACCTTAGTGACCGCTAATGCGCCTGAGTTGCACATTCCTACCGTTGCCCGTGAAGTCTATGATGTGACGGGTGCTGGCGATACTGTGATTTCAGCCTTAGCAACCTCATTAGCCGCGGGCGCCGATTTACCGCAAGCTTGTGCGATTGCGAACACCGCCGCAGGCGTTGTGGTCGGTAAACTTGGCACTTCTACCGTGAGCCGCATTGAGCTTATCGAAGCTTTAGCTTTGCACCATGGAGAATCGGGTTTTGGGGTGGTGAGTGAAGATCAACTGGCCTACGCCTTAGAGCAAGCCAAATTGCGCGGTGAACGTGTGGTGATGACTAATGGTTGCTTTGATATTTTACATGCGGGCCACGTGAGCTATCTTAAACAGGCGAAAGCTTTGGGCGATCGTTTGATCGTCGCGGTAAACGATGATGCCTCGGTTAAACGCCTCAAGGGTGAAGGCCGTCCAGTTAATCAGGTTGATCGTCGTATGGCTGTGCTCGCTGGCTTAGCTTCTGTCGATTGGGTGGTGCCTTTTAGTGAAGATACGCCGCAGCGCATCATTACTCGATTGCTGCCAAATCTGCTGGTCAAAGGTGGTGATTATAAGCTTGAGGATATTGCTGGTGGCGCTGAAGTGATTGCAGCAGGTGGCAAAGTGCAAGTGCTGGGCTTTGAGGATGGCATTTCAACGACAGCGATTATACAAAATATCATGGCGAATCAGTGAGCTTAGTCGCTCTGGTATTCGCATCTAGCCTGACCTGGACGCCCATTGCCGATAAGCAGGCTTTGATTTGCCCTTTACCAGAGCTTGGCACTTGCTTGGAATTATTGCCTAAGCAAGTGTTGGCGCAGCTGCCCGCCACGCTAGATCAATTTAAGCGCGATTTAGGCCGCAGAAGTGCCATGGTCATGCCCGTTGATGACAATAAGATTGCGGGCCTAGTCTTAGTGAATGAGCAGCTGACACCACAAGTACAGTTAGCCAGTGTCGATATGGTGACCTACCAATTACCTTTGCTTGAACAGCCGCAATTAACCCTATGGCATGAGCTTGGTCATTTGGAGAACCTTGCTCTGCAAGGCTCTGTGTTACCGACTCACTTGAGTGCATATCAACATGAATGGCTAGCTGACATTTATTTGGTTTGGCGTATCGCACGGGAGAAAAATGATTTTGCCTTGGCGTGGCAGCAATACCACAGACGCAATCTTGATGCATTAACAAGCCCGCAATATTTGTCGCATTGGAGTTCGCCAATGTTGATGCAAGTGTTACATCGATACGATGTTGCTCAAGTGGCTAAATTTGCCGAGTATCGGGACTTTTTAACGAATTTTTACCCTAAAGCCGAGCAATTAGAGCCGAGATTATTAGGTGAGTATTCGAGCTTAATGCAACGCACTTTTGGCGCGAGTGTATTGCAACCCCTTCCTGAATATCTATTTTGGCGAAAAGCTGACCTTGGACACTATCTCCAACCGACGTTCGTTTTACTCATGGGCGAAGAAAAAGCACATAACTGGTTGGTACAAAATTCAATGTTATGAATGTGTTAATTGAATCAGTGGTGAAGCCTGTTTTAAACTGAACCCTAGCTGAACAAAAGTGAAATACGCTGGTTACGGCCCAGTGAACAGCAGTAATCCCTGAGCGGCTTTGGTAAGCTTTCCCCCTAAAAATAAGAGGGGAGACATTACTATGGCTAAGCGCTCGCGAGTACAAACTGAGCAAACCATAAATCAGATTATGGATGAAGCGTTAAGACAAATTTTGACTATCGGCTTTGAGACTATGTCTTATACCACGTTATCTGAAGCAACGGGTATTAGCCGCACAGGTATTAGTCACCATTTTCCACGCAAGAGCGATTTTCTCGTTCGTTTAGATAGCCGTATCGGCAATCTATTTGTTGCGGCTCTGGATTTTTCTAGCCAAGAGGCATTAGAAACATCATGGATGCAGGCTATGCAGGAAGAGCATTACCGCGCAGTATTGAGACTGTTCTTTAGTCTTTGTGGTGGTGCCAACAATGAAATCACCCTCTTTAGAGCGGTGAGTACAGCGCGTCAGCAAGCGATTGCTGAGTTAGGCTTAGCGGGCGATCGCACGATCAACCACCTATTAGGCCGTACAGCTGTGATGTTGCTATCCAATTTTGATGTGGCAAAAGCAGCATAATAGACTGACCAATGAATATAAAAATGGAGCCAGATGGCTCCTTTTTTGTGGGTAAAAATCGTGATTTGTACTGAGGTAAGTCATACCCCAATAGTGTAGGATGACCACTCAATAATGATTTAAGTTAGTGATATTGCCTTGTACTCTTGATTTGACAGGATAAAACATATGGACATGACACCCATCTCTAATGAGGCAGATATGCCTAAACGCACCATTAAGCTTGATAACACTGAGCTTATCAAAACCAGTTTTTGGGTGAGTCAGATTTTTATAATCATTGCGACTGTTGTTGGCGTGTATTTAGCCGCGCAAGAAGGGTTGTCACAGGCAATTAAATTTGATGCCCTGAGCAATATGCAGAATAACTATCATCTGCGTCATGCCCTATATGACGAAGTGAGTGACAATGTTGAAATCTTGAGCCATTACGCTGACACAGTTGAGACTGTGAGTAGTAATAGTTTAGTGAAAATGCATCCGCAGATGGGATTATTTGTCTGGGATAACATGCGCTATTCTGCCAATGCGCTAGAAACACCGAGTGATATTTTGTCTGATATTCGTCGTTTGTATTTAGAGTCTGAGAAGATCATTAGCAATATTGAAACCCGTCACTATAGCGTTTCTTACGGTAAGGATCAGTTGCAAAATGTATTGAGTAAAATCAAAGAAGATACTTTGCCAAAACTCAAAACGAATTATGAAACCCTGTCAAAAGAGCTTAAAGATAACGATATTGCCGTCGACTAACGTATCTTGGCTAATGATGAATCTAGCCAGCTTTTATTCGTCTGCATTTGTCATCACAACCTTGTTGAGTTAGCTTAATTCCTGTCGATAGGCTTGAGTTAATTTTTGCTGTTGTAGATAGATGCGAATCGCCAAGAAGGTTAATGCGGCAGCAATCACGGCACTGATTGCGTGGTGGAAGACTAAGTGACTTATCAGGAATGTGGGCAAGTCTTCAAAGCTATCGATAAGGAAAAGCTTAGTGATTAAGCCGATATAGACGAGAAGATGCAGGGCCGCGCCAGTAATAAAAAGTCGTCTAAATTTATTAATCAGTTTGATATCTAACTTGATATTACACCATCGACAAAATAGGTACCCACTCAGGCCGATGGTAATCGATATCCAGCCAAGCCCGAGTAATGAGGTTTTGATTAATACGGCAGACAGGATAAACAGCCCAAGCAACATTTATTATTTCCTTAAACCAGCTTTAGATTTAACTTAGTGTTTTAGTTTACATTAAGCATATCAGCATTGTGGGCAGATAAGCCTCGCATCATATTGGCGCAGAGACTAGCTTAATAGGCTTAAAAAAATGTGAAAAGAAAGGGAGCCATTGGCTCCCTTCATTTCTTTAGAATAGTGTTTATCGCCTAAACGATTTCTACTCTGTTGATATTAAATCAAACTCAAAGTGCCTTTAAAATGGCTTCAACACTGGCCTTAGCATCCCCAAACAGCATTTGGGTATTTTCTTTGAAGAACAGTGGGTTTTGCACGCCGGCATAACCTGTGTTCATCGAACGTTTAAAGCCAATCACGTTTTGTGCTTTCCACACTTCCAGCACTGGCATACCTGCGATTGGACTGCCTGGATCTTCCATTGCCGCGGGGTTAACCGTGTCGTTGGCGCCGATAACGAGCACGACATCTGTGTCTTTAAAGTCTTCGTTGATTTCGTCCATTTCGAGCACGATATCGTAGGGGACTTTCGCTTCAGCGAGCAGTACGTTCATATGGCCTGGTAATCGACCAGCAACTGGATGGATACCAAAACGCACTTTCACGCCGCGATCACGTAGTTTTTGAGTGATTTCCGCAACAGGATATTGCGCCTGCGCCACTGCCATACCGTAACCCGGAGTGATGATGACTGAAGTGGCATTTTTCAGCATATCCGCCACATCTTCGGCGTTGGTTTCACGGTATTCACCCATTTCTTCATCGGCAGTTGAGGCCACACCATCTGTGCCAAAGCCGCCAGCGATAACTGAAATAAATGAGCGATTCATGGCCTTACACATGATGTAAGACAGAATAGCACCCGATGAACCCACTAACGCGCCGACCACAATCAAGAGGTCGTTCGACAACATAAAGCCTGCCGCTGCCGCTGCCCAACCTGAGTAGGAGTTCAGCATAGACACAACCACTGGCATATCCGCGCCGCCAATGGATGCCACTAAATGCCAGCCAAAGGCGAAGGCAATCAAGGTCATCAACAGCAGTGCTGGCATAGTGCCGCCTGTCTGTACGAAGTATACCAACAGGGCGAAAGACACTAGCACTGCGACTAGGTTTAGCTTGTGGCGATGTGGCAGCATCAGAGGTTTAGATGAAATCAGTCCGCGTAACTTACAAAAGGCAACGATAGAACCCGTAAAGGTCACCGCACCGATGAAGATCCCGAGGAAGACTTCGACCAAGTGAATGTTAAGCATAGCGCCAGTGAGATGCTCTTTGCTGGCGGTCTTCACCGCTTCACTTAGCGCATCCTGTACTGCGGCGAGGGTCGTATTGATATCACCACCGACAGCCACCACGACTTGTGATACTTCCTGTGGATGTAAGTCGATAAAGCTGTTGAAACCCACTAATACTGCGGCCATACCCACAAAGCTGTGCAATATAGCAACCAGTTCTGGCATTTCAGTCATTTCGACTTTTAGTGCTAAACGGATACCAATCGCGCCGCCAATCACCATAGCGATTAAGATCCACGCAATTCCGTTAGTATCGGGGTTGAAAATGGTAGCCAGTAGGGCGATTGCCATACCTAAGATACCGAATAAATTGCCGTGTTTTGCCGTCTCTTGCTTCGACAGTCCCGCGAGACTGAAGATGAAGAGAATGGCGGCAATAATGTAAGCTGCTGTTACCAGTCCTTGAGACACGTTAAACCCCCTTAATCCTTACGGAACATCTTCAGCATGCGCTGAGTGACGGTAAAGCCACCGAAGATGTTAATACTGGCGATCAGCACGGCGATAAACGCCAGTACAGTGACCAAAGTTGAACCCTGACCGATTTGCAGTAGGGCGCCGACCACGATAATGCCCGAAATCGCGTTAGTGACTGACATTAAAGGCGTATGCAGTGAGTGAGATACGTTCCATACCACGTAATAGCCAACAACGCAGGACAGCAAGAATACTGTGAAATGCGACAGGAACTCTGGTGGTGCTACCGATGCCACGGCAGCAAATCCTGCAACGCCTAAGGCGGCGAGCACGTATTTGAGCTTAGATGGCGCCTTTGGGGGGGTATTTTTAGGCTCGATTTTCGCCGCTGGTTTTGCTGGCGCCGCAGAAACCGAAATCGGTGGCGGCGGGAAGGTCACTTCACCTTCTTTAATCACTGTCATATTGCGCATGACTACATCATCAAAGTTGATGCTGGCTGTGCCGTCTTTTTCTTTACACATTAACTTCATCAGGTTGACTAAGTTAGTGCCGTAAAGCTGTGAGGATTGCGCCGGTAGACGACCGGGAAGGTCGGTATAACCAATCACTTTTACGCCGTTAGGAGTAACAAACAGCTCACCCGATTGCGTATATTCGCAGTTACCACCCGTCGCAGCGGCTAAATCGACGATCACTGAGCCGCTCTTCATGCTATCGACCATTGCTTTGGTGATTAGCTTAGGCGCTGGACGACCAGGGATTAGCGCTGTGGTGATGATGATATCGACTTCTTTGGCTTGTTCGGCAAACAGCGCCATTTCGGCGGCAATAAATTCATCCGACATGGTTTTAGCATAACCGTCCGATGAACCACCTTCCTCGTTACCAAAATCCAGTTTAAGGAATTGGCCGCCCATAGATTCGATTTGCTCGGCCACTTCTAAGCGGGTATCGAAGGCGCGCACTATGGCGCCAAGCGATCCAGCTGTACCAATGGCGGCAAGGCCAGCTACACCAGCACCAATGACTAACACTTTGGCGGGCGGCACTTTACCGGCAGCGGTAATTTGGCCAGTAAAGAAACGGCCAAATTGATGTGCGGCTTCAACAACGGCGCGATATCCACCAATGTTTGCCATAGAGGAGAGGGCATCAAGTGACTGGGCACGGGAGATGCGTGGCACCATGTCCATTGCCATCACGTTGATCTTACGTTTAGATAACTTCGCAACCAGCTCAGGGTTTTGTGCGGGCCAAATAAAGCTGACGATAGTCGCCCCGTCTTTGATTTGTTCAATTTCGGCGTCGCTTGGCGCATTGACCTTAAAGATCAGATCGGCTTGCCAAACGTTTGTTGTCACCTTCGCGCCCGCAGCTTCAAAGGCTGCATCATCGAAACTTGACAGTTGACCCGCATTGGCCTCAATAACAACTTCAAAGCCGAGTTTTTTAAGCTGCTCAACGGTGGCTGGGGTCGCGGCGACCCTAGTTTCACCGGCGAGACTTTCTCTCGGTATTCCAATCTGCATGACTACTCCCTGATGGTTTATATAATCGTTCCGCCTGCTGTTCTTCCTTCATCGTACTCAACTGCAAAATCTGTCGTCACCAGCGTTTATTCGGCGGGTGATTCGAGTCAGTTAGGGCATTCAATCTAGGATGGACACTTTTTGTTTTTAAAACAAACTATTCTGTGGGCAACAGAAATTATTGTTCGACAGGCTCATGACCATTGTGGCAATACTTTAGCTTGGCACAAGTGCATATTTCTCAAGCAGGCCGTTTCTGCACTGGTCGGATCAAAAACTTTTAACCAGTGCACACTTTTGTAGCTTAAATTTTGCACTTTGTATATTCCAAAATGGAATTAAAAATCCTATTTTATTCTTTTTTGCTTTTCTTAAACCGCGATAAGCTTGTGGACATTACACTGTCATAGGGCCGTCTCATGTTGTTAAAAGAACTTTCATCGCTGGCTTCGCCATTGTCTCAAGGACAAGTCGAGAAGCTAAAACAACTCACTTCTGAGTTAAGTGCTGTGCAATTGGCCTGGGTGAGTGGCTATCTTGCTGCTACAGCTAATGCGGGCCAATTAGCGCCCGTCGCGCAGGCGCAAACGGCTCAAACTGTGACTATCCTCTATGGCAGCCAAACGGGTAATGGCCGTGGTGTCGCCAAAGCGCTCGCCGATAAGGCGCAAGCGCAAGGTTATGCGGTTAATCTGGCTTCAATGGGCGAATACAATGTTCGCCAATTAAAGCAAGAAGCTGTGCTTTTATTGGTGGTCAGCACCCATGGTGAAGGTGAAGCGCCGGATGATGCGATTGAATTACACAAGTTTTTAGCATCGAAACGTGCCCCTAAGTTAGACAATCTACATTACTCTGTGCTTGCGCTGGGGGATTCTAGCTATGAATTTTTCTGCCAAACTGGTAAAGACTTCGATGCCCGCCTAGCTGCACTCGGTGCTAAATCACTGTTACCTTTAATTGAATGTGATGTGGATTATGAAGCTGCCGCGGGCCAGTGGCACGCCGATGTATTAGAGACCGTTAAGCCGCTAATTGAAACCTCGTCCGCCAGTGTGGTATCCATCGGCACTGCTAAAGCGATTGGCGAAAGTGAATTTACTAAGCAAAACCCCTATAGCGCCGAAGTGCTTGTGAGCCAGAAAATTACCGGCCGTGGATCAGACCGAGATGTGCGCCATGTTGAAATCGACTTAGGCGACTCAGGGTTAACCTATCAAGCGGGTGATGCCCTTGGTGTGTGGTTTAGTAATAACGAAGTGTTAGTCGATGAAGTCTTAGCAGGCCTGTCATTGGTCGCCGATGAGTTAGTAACCCTAGGCACAGAATCCTTGTCCCTTAAGCAAGCTTTGGTTGATAAGAAAGAACTGACTCAGTTATACCCTGGATTAGTCAAAGCATGGGCCGAATTGAGCGGCAGCGCTGAACTGCTGGCATTGAGCGAAGATAAAGAACAAGTGCGCCACTTTATCCTTAAGCATCAATTTGCCGATTTAGTCACTCAGTATCCATTATCAAATAACTCAGTAACCTTAAATGCAGCAAAACTGCTTGAGCTACTGCGGCCATTAACGCCAAGACTTTACTCTATCGCCTCAAGTCAAAGCGAAGTTGAAACAGAAGTCCACTTAACTGTGGCCTTAGTGGAAGATGAGCGCCACGGCTCAGCACGTTTTGGCGGCGCGTCACACTTCTTAGCGTCTGCGCAGGAAGGCACGCAAGTTAAGGTTTATGTTGAGTCGAACAAGCATTTCCGTTTACCCGAAAATCCAGAAACACCGGTGATCATGGTGGGTCCTGGTACCGGTGTTGCGCCCTTCCGTGCCTTTATGCAGGAGCGCGTAGCACAAGGGATCCAAGGTGATAGCTGGTTATTCTTCGGTAATCCTCACTTTGAGCAGGATTTCTTGTATCAAACAGAGTGGCAACAGTATTTGAAAAATGGCGATCTCAGCCGTATCGACGTGGCGTTCTCACGCGATCAAGCCCATAAGATTTATGTGCAGCACCGCATTAAAGAACAAGGCCAAGCACTGTGGCAATGGTTGCAAAATGGCGCGCATCTTTATATTTGCGGTGATGCTGAGCGTATGGCCAAAGATGTTCACCAAGCCTTGATTGAGGTGGCAGTCGAAGTCGGTGGTTTGAATACCGAAGCTGCCGAAGCCTATTTTGAAACCCTGCGCAGCGATAAACGTTACCAAAAAGACGTGTATTAATCTCAACCGTTGCGCAGATAAGAAACGCATAAGAATAGCTAAAGCTGCACACGTGATGACCTGTGCAGCCAGCGAACCCAATTTTAAGAGGCAGTTGCCATGAGTGAGCAAAAGTTAGCGTTAAACGAATACCTAAAGACCGACAGTGATTACCTGCGCGGGACCATCAAAGAAGGTTTAGATTCTTCCGTGACTGGCAGTTTCAGTGACGGCGATCAGCAGCTGATCAAATTTCATGGCTTCTATCAGCAGGATGACCGCGATTTACGTAACGAACGTAAAGAGCAAAAACTCGAACCTTTATATAGTTTTATGTTGCGCGCCCGTGTACCTGGCGGTATTTGTTCTCCACAGCAATGGTTAGGCGTGGACAAAATTGCCTCGACGCTCACCAGCTCGAACAGCATTCGTTTGACGACCCGTCAAACCTTCCAATACCACGGTATTCCTAAGCGTAACTTGAAGACCATTATTCAAGACTTAGATCGCGAAGCGCTGGATTCGATTGCTGCCTGTGGTGACGTTAACCGAAACGTCATGTGTAACCCCAATCCGGTGGAATCGAAACTGCACGAGCAAGCTTATGCAGTGGCGAAACAACTGTCTGATCATCTATTACCCCACACTCGCGCCTACGCCGAAATTTGGTTAGATGAAGAAAAGTTACTCTCAACCGAAGATGAAACCGTTGAACCTGTGTATGGCAAAACCTATCTGCCACGTAAGTTCAAAATGGCGGTTGCGGTTCCTCCCGATAACGATGTTGACGTTTACACTAACGATTTAGGCTTTATTGCTGTTGCCGAAAACGGCGAGCTAGTTGGCTTTAACTTAACCGCGGGCGGCGGCATGGGCTCGACCCATGGCGAAGTAGAAACCTTTCCACGCCTAGCGGACGACTTTGGTTTTATCAAAACTGAAGACGTGATGAAGTTTGCCGAAGCTGTGATGACTGTGCAACGTGACTGGGGCAATCGCTCTAATCGTAAGCGCTCGCGCCTTAAATACACTATCGTTGACCACGGCTATGAGAAATTTAAAGCCGAAGTTGAAGTACGTGCTGGGGTGAAGTTTGAACCTAAGCGTGAGGTCGTGATCGGTGATCGCGGCGATCGTTATGGTTGGGTCGAAGGCGTTGACGGTAAGTGGCATTTAACCTTATTTATCGAAAGCGGTCGTATTAAAGATTTACCAGGCCAAACCCTGCAAACGGGGCTGCGTGAAATTGCTAAGATCCACAAGGGCGATTTCCGCATGACCTCGAATCAAAACATGATCATCGCAGGCGTCGCAGCGGAAGATAAAGCTACCATTGAAGGTTTAGCCCGTAAACATGGTCTGCTGGGCCAAGTGTTGACGCAAACCCGCGGTCACTCGATTGCCTGTGTGGCGTTGCCGACATGCCCATTAGCGATGGCGGAAGCCGAGCGTTATTTCCCTGAGTTTATCGATCATATCGATGCGCTGCAGGCAAAACACGGCATTAGCGAGCAAGCGATTGTGGTGCGGATGACGGGTTGTCCAAATGGTTGTGCCCGCCCATTTGCCGCTGAAATTGGCCTTGTGGGTAAAGCGCCGGGCCGTTATAACTTGTACTTAGGTGCAAGTTTTGAAGGGACTCGCCTGAACAAGATGCACAGAGAAAATATCCAAGAGGCGGACATTCTCGCCGAATTGGATGCCCTGTTTGGCCGCTACGCCGTAGAGCGTGATGCAGGCGAAACCTTTGGTAACTTCACCGTCCGCGTGGGTGTAGTGAAGGCGGTGATCGATGCCGCTAAGGATTTTCATGGCTGATCTTGAGCAAAAAACCAGTGATAAAGTGCCGACTGTGGTCAGCGCTGCCGAACTCAAGGAATTATTGAGTGCGCCAAAGGCTGAGCAAGCGATAGAGCTTGAGCGTATCAATCAGTTTTTAGCTGGACTGAGCGC
The DNA here is from genome assembly GCF_025653545.1 of Shewanella sp. SW1. Classification (NCBI taxonomy): domain Bacteria; kingdom Pseudomonadati; phylum Pseudomonadota; class Gammaproteobacteria; order Alteromonadales; family Shewanellaceae; genus Shewanella; species Shewanella sp. SW1. The sequence goes on from NZ_JAKKSG010000005.1 coordinate 117,485, forward strand.
GCAAGAGCGAGTGCTATGGGGCTTAACTTATTTGCCCGGTAATCACGCGCTGTCCTCAAGCTTTGGGATCCAAGCCGCAGTGATGCTGCATATGGTGAGTCAGGCACAGGCGAATATTCCGGTTATCCTCACGGATACGGGTTATTTATTCCCTGAGACTTATCAGTTTATCGACGAGCTGACAGAGCGTTTATCACTGAATTTAAAAGTGTACCAAGCAGTGATGACATCGGCATGGCAAGAGGCACGCTTTGGTCAGTTGTGGGAGCAAGGGTTAGACGGGCTAGAGCAATACAACCGCCTCAACAAAGTTGAGCCTATGCAACGCGCTTTAGCCGAGCTTGAGGTAGGCACTTGGTTTGCAGGGCTGAGACGTAGCCAAGCCAGTACCCGTGAGGCGTTGCCGATACTGGCGATTCATGGCACGCGCTTTAAGTTACTGCCGATTATCGAGTGGTCGAATAAAGATGTGCACCTCTATCTGACTCAATTTGACTTGCCGTACCATCCACTTTGGGACCAAGGATATGTTTCTGTGGGAGATACCCATTCGAGTAAACCACTCGAATTAGGCATGACAGAGGAAGAAACTCGCTTTAATGGCCTACAACGTGAGTGTGGTTTGCACTACGATATCTAGTCATTTTATTGATTTTAAATATTAAACGCCTCAACTTAGTTTGGGGCGTTTTTTTATCATTTTAAGATAAGTGGGATTGAATTTAATACTCTGGATTGCCGAGGAAGCTAAGTGATGTCATTTAAGCGTCATTTAACTAAGATAGATTGATATTCATAGAGTTAGTTTGCATTCATTTTTAAATGCTAAAAATGTTGTACATTTTTACTCACAGAGTTATGCACATTGGTTAAGCCTGCGCTATATTTTGAAGTTCCCGTAGATGGTTTTGAAGCGTTTTACTGCGTTAATTGACATGATTCATGTCTTTTATGAGGTTAAGTTGTTGTATATCGGTATTTATGGGCTGGGTTTGCTGTGTATCGATATGGCTTAATTGGATGCAGTGAAAGCGTTAAAAACCTGACTCGCACCTGCGAGTATCAAGCAGTTTGATTGACTTGCTAGCTCTCGTTAATCAGCCATCATTACCTCGGTCAGCTGTCGTCAAAGCTGCCGAGGTCAAGTTAAGTCGACCCCAGTCAATCTCCAATAGTGATTTGTTCTTGTTATGGTTATTTCTCAACCTATCTTTGATTATCGAGTAAGATATCCTTGGTGTTTCCTTTATTCTCGTAGCATGATCAGCTTGCAACTCGCGTAAAGCTTTAGAATATTTTCTGTAAGCCTAGGTTGCCCCAAAGAATCCTTGCAATGGCTTGACTGGATAGATGAGAAACAAGAAATGAGAGTGTGTGGATGAGATGGTATAAATGACGGCCCCTTTATATGCGATGCGAGATCATGTCAGGCGTCCAAGTGTTAATAAGTCGAGTGACCCAGCACCTCAGAGACGAAAGCGTGGTTTTCGTCGTTTATTGTCTTGGTTATTTAAGGGATTAGTTTGGGCATTTATTTGCTCAATTTTATTAGTGATCCTACTACGATTCGTCGATCCTCCTATGTGGACTTGGCGTATCGAGCGTGCCTTATTTCCACCTGCACCTATCGGTGAGATCAGGCATCAATGGCGCGATTTAGCGCAAATTTCTCCCGAATTACAATTGGCTGTGATTGCAGCGGAAGATCAACGTTTTGTTGAGCATACTGGATTCGATTTAGCCGCGATAAGTTCGGCACTGAAATACAATCAAAAAGGCACCAAAGTCCGTGGGGCAAGTACCTTAAGTCAGCAGGCGGCGAAAAACCTTTTTATGTGGTCGAGTCGCAGTTTCTTTCGTAAGGGATTGGAAGCTTGGTTTACGTTATTGATGGAGTTGACTTGGGGTAAGTCGCGTATTCTTGAAGTGTATTTAAATATTGTAGAATTTGGTCCAGGCATTTATGGCGCCGAAGCGGCATCAAAGCATTATTTTGGAAAGTCAGCGGCAAAACTTACCCAATACGAGGCCTCATTACTCGCAGCCATTTTACCCAATCCTTGGCGCTATAAGGTGTCTCCACCGTCATCGTATGTGCAGCAGCGCTCAGCTTGGATCCGTAAGCAAATGCGTCAGCTAGGTGACGTCACGCTTAAAAAAGTCCACGAAGCACGATGACGCTTTGGTGAGGTAGTTTGAGTGAGATGAGCTTAATTTGTCATTGAGTTCTTTGCTTAATCGTCGATGACTTTGAGATGTTTTATTACCGAATTGAAATAAGATTGGAGTTATGTTTAATAAACGTTAATTCTAATGCGTTTTTAATGCTGCGAACTCCTATCCTGTTCGCTTCTGTGTCGGTTTAATGTTAAATTATCGGGAAAATTTTATACCTTAGTTTCGCTTAGCCTAAGCATTTTAAACTGGGTTTGTATTGCGTAGGGCTGAGTCGTTGCGTTTTCTGATTTTGCATTATCTGCGTAAGGGATATGTAAGAGCGGATAAATATTTAAATACCTAAGGTGAGTTCTTTAGGTATTGTTTTCATAAAATTGAATGTCATTAAATGGAGTTTCTTAAATGAAAAAGATTGTGATTGCCGCGGCAATTATTGCAGCAGGTGCTGGTGGTTATTGGTATATGCAGAATGGCGCGGGTTCTAGTGCCTCTGCTAATCCTTTGCTCGACTATGTGCCTGCCGATACGCCGATATTTTCGGGCCAGTTAAAACCCTTCCCGTTAAAAGCGTATTTACAGTCTATTTCTGGAAATTATCAGCAATATCCAAGTAACACGCTTGATGAACTCGGTGTGCAGGATAGCCCTATGGGCAAGTTCTTCGTTAGCATTTATCAGCAGTATATGGATGGGATGAAAGATCCTGCCTTACTGTTAAAAACCTTCGGTTTCCCCGATGAAGTTAAACCTTATATTTATACTTTAGGTGCTTTGCCAGTATTAAAGATTGATGTTAATCAGGCTGAAGCATTTTGGGCTGTATTAGATAAAGCCGAAAAAGACAGTGGTGTAACCCACGAAATGCGTAAAGTGGGCGATGTTGATTATCGCGCTTATGCACTATCGGATGAAAGCTCAGCAGAGAAAGCTGAACTGTTATTTGCCCAGAAAGATGGCATATTAACGATGACTTTCAGCACCTCTATTACCGAGCCTGAGTTATTAGAAATGGCATTTGGTATTAAGAAGGCGCCGCAGTCATTAGCCGCTTCTGGCATATTAGAAGATATTATTAAGACCCATGGTTTTAAAGATGACAGCATTAGCTTTATTAACCATGTGGAAATTGTAAAGGCATTGACCTCTGCAGATAGCAATATGCTAGCTAAGCAACTGACTCAATTTTTTGCTGATGAAAGTGAGGGTGAAGATCCATTAGCTCAAATCAGAACACCAGAATGTCGTACCGAACTGACTGCAATTGCCGCTAACTGGCCGCGTACCGTTGCTGGTTTAACGGCGTTTTCTGTGACTGAAAAAGAAAGCCATATGGCGGCTTCATTTGTTGTCGAAACGAAGAATCAACCTATTCTTGCGGCAATGCAAAAGATGCGTGGTTTTATTCCATCGCATCTGGCGGATATCGACAGCACTATCTTCTCCATGGGAATAGGTCTAGATATCAATGAAATTACCCCTTCATTAACGGCTATTTGGGATGATCTGCAAAAGCCACAACTGACCTGTGCACCATTGGCAGAGTTGCAGGCTGAGTTGAGCCAACAGAGCCCTGCTATGCTAGGCATGTTTACTGGCATGGCTAACGGTGTGAAAGGCATGAGCGTTTCATTGCTCGATTTTAAAATGAGCACACAAGATCAAGAGCCTAAGTTAGAAAGCTTAGATGCTTTAGTCAGCCTTAGCGTCGAAAACCCATCCATGTTGTTCAATATGGTCAAACCTTTCGCCCCTATGCTGGCTGAAGTGCAATTAGCCGATAACGGTGATGCTACTGATTTATCTCCAATATTGATGTTGCCTCCAGAGTTAGGTGTTAAGCCAATGCTGGCGATTAAAGGTCAACATTTAGTGGTGTATAGCGGTGATAAAGGCTTAGCTTTAGCCAACAAATTAGCAGGCGAGAAACTGTCAGCGAATGGCATGTACAGCTTATCTGCTGATTACGGCAAGATGTTTACGCCAGTGCTTACACTGTTAGAAATGAGCGGTGAGCCGATCCCTGAAGAAATGCAAATGCTTAAAGATTACAACATGCGAGTTCAAATGAGCTTTGATGTGAATAAGCAAGGCTTGGTCATAGGTTCAGTCGCCAATTCTAAAGCGACTGAAAAGAAGTAATGCGTTAGTAAACTCATATTTGTTTGAAATGAGCCAGCAGATTGCTGGCTCTTTTTTTGGCTTAATTTAGCTTAGCTTGAGCCAACTTAGTGTGCTGTGCTGGCAGAACAAGTTGCGCTTTGGGCTTGGCGGAGCGCATTAAACTAACGAGCCCTTGCCATTGAATATCACTGTTCTGAGGGAGCAAAATATCCGGTTCAGTCCCGATACCGGACAGGAGTCTCCCCTGTGCATCATAGGTTAACGAACTGCTGAATCTTATGTTTAATCCACTGTTTGGCAGTTTGAAATGATACTGACGTGCAAAGTCGCCTGAGGTTTTTTCACCAATCAAATTTGCCCTAGACCAAGATTTAGTACGATAGGCAATCCACTCGCATTCTTGGCGACAATGGGGACTCACGAGTAGCGCTAAGCGATTTCGCCCTTCAGGAGCCACCGCAGGCTTAGTGCGAACATACCAAGGGCTGAATTTCTCTTTATCGACAGAGGGTAAGTTACGGGTGAGAGATTTGAGCCTAGGAGGACTGTACTCTAACGCATCCAGAGGCATAAAATTGAGCGGCTGTAGATAATCATTTCTCAGCTCTGGTGAGCGGCGATAGTGCGCAAATCCCATCACGTTAGGTGTTAAAGTGTTATTTAAATCCGCATCTTGATATCGCGACAGCATAGTCAATAATTTCGGACTAAAGCCACTGGTATCACGTAAATCAATGATTAGTAAGGGATGTGTCATGCCTTTGAGCAGTTCTTGCTGTTGTTCTTTATCTAATTCAAAGGCGTAGAGATCGCTGATCTTAAGTTTGACCGTCGTATTGTTGACCGTCTCTAATTGATTTGGCATGTCTTGAAATTCGGTGCGCTCAAATTGAGATAATTGGTTAATAAATTCGAGCACATTAATATCTTGAGTCTCGTCTTTTTCACTGATAGTTGCTAATTGAACTTGCGGTTTATGGCTTTGCAGGGCGAGAGTCACCTGCTGGCTTTGCAGATCATCATTAATTAGCGTAATGACCACATAGGGCTTTATGCTGAGTCCTAAGTCTTCGCGCAGTAGGTTAAGTTTTTTCAGCCAAGGTAACTGCATTTCTTGACTCTGTTTTGCCGGCTCAGGTAAGTAGGCTTGGCTGGCCGCTACCCATTTGCTCATAGGTAAACCATCAATATGAGTGATAAAGGGGAAGTCGTTGTTGACTGGATTATTACCGTTATCCAAGGCTAACCATTGGTCGTTGACTGGCCTTAGCGTTAACGGGAGATCGACGCTTTGATCATCGAAGTTATGCACTTGAGCGCCTGGATCTTTGAGGGTATTGAGTAATTTAGTGACTTCAGCAGCAAAGCGATCATTGGGAGTAATATCTTGATACTGTTCAACAATAAGGCTAGCCATAAATTTAAGCTGCGGGTTGGCTTTGTCGGCCGCTAAGGCATAAAACGCTGAGTGTTGCTCGATTTGATCCAATAAGGCATAGAGATCTTGGCGTACCTCTTGTGCATTCAGCACTGGTGCAGTGCTATCTTTTGGCACAGCGAAAAACGCGAGCTTAAGTAAGCTCGCGAAAATAATGACACTGAGTAGCATGACTATGCTGCGGTAGCTAAAACTCATATTCCTCCATGATGTTAAGGCGCTGCTTCAGGGCACAAAAAGGTGTGCGACTATCGGCTTAAATGCCATTCGGATCAATGTAAATCGTCCCGCTGAGCCATAAACTCAGGTCCATCTGAGCAATTTAGCAGCAGGTTTGGTAGATTAGCAGCAAATTATGGTCGATTTTTGTACTTAGTCACTTTATATACCCAAACAATCTTAAATAGCGGGATCAAGTGGGTATATCTTTCTTAAAGAATATCGTTGAGTGAAATTCCGATACCAATACGTTGATTGTGATAGTTGTAATCGATTAGGCTTTCGCCATAACCATTAAAGTATTGAGTATAAAAGCGTAAGTTGCCGACGATAGGATGACTCCAAGTCAGTTCTGCTGAGCCTCTGTCGATATCTTCTAGATTCGTTTTAACGGTTAAAGTGAATCTATGTTCATCGATACCATAAACGCCAATAAACTCTGCTTTACCTATATAGTCATCAATATTAGGGTTATCGTCGCCGCTGGCTTTATATGGATCTGTCTTTTCATCTTCAGGAATACGCCACCACACTTTGGTGGAGAAGGCGAGTGGGCCTGCATCAAAAATCATAGTGGCATAGAGGCGATTCCAACTGCGGGAAAGTGGCCCTGCTTTACCATTCGATTGATGTACGGCACCAAACCCCCAAAAGGAATTGGTCACACTGCCAATTTTCCAATCGTTATTAAACAGCATAAAGACTTCAGGCTCGTGATTGGTTTCCCTAAAAGGCGATGAAGTGTCTTTGTTATAAACCTGCCAATAGGATTGATTGGTGTAAGCAAAAAATAAATGGCCATTATCACCAAACACATTGTACCAAATAGGAAATTTAAAACTGATTTGGAACTTAGCCTCAAACTCATCTAAAGAATAGGGGTTGAGTATTGCATCTTCGGTGAAAGGTGCCATGTTGGGATCTGGGCTGTAGGTGACTGGTAAAAGGTAATTCACTTTATGTGGCGTAATCACAAAAGGTAGATCCGCCGTGGCAAGTTCATCTTTTACTCTTCCTTTGACTAATGATTCTTCGGCATTTATGTCCGTACAGGCTAATAGCCCTGCCAATGCAATACCTGAGTAAAGTGGTTTCATCTGCCCTCCTTGATGTGTTTATTTATTTGTCAGTCGTACTCAACAAAGATAGTTATTTCCAGCTTAACATTAGAAAGTGAATTTATGGTTATGGAAAAATCCTGTGTCACTTAATGACAAATCTTGTAGTCAGCCATTTTTAGTCCCATAGAGACATGTTTAGGTAGAATTTTTGGCAATAACATAGTGCCAAAATCATGCACTTAGCGGACAGAAATTATTTTGATGCAATTCGCTTAATCTTATTAAGTCATTTTTATTTCAATAGGTTAACCTGGATTTAGGGCATTTTTGATTTTGAAACCCAAGGTTTTCCCCACTTTAAGTGAGTGGTCACTCATTCTTTTATATCTAAATGATATAAAAACTAATAATTATCTATTTATTATGGAATATAAGACGCGCTATATTTCTACAGACTAAAGTGATCTTGGGGATTCTGATGGAAATTTTCTCTTTACCTGGCCAAGCGGCCAAAAGCAAAGTCTGGCTGGTGGGTGCCGGTCCCGGCGACGTTGAGTTATTGACGTTAAAGGCATGGCGCATCCTTAAAACCGCTGATGCAGTGCTATACGACGCTTTAGTCAGCCAAGATATCCTCGATCTTATTCCCAAAGACGCTGAGAAGATTGCCGTAGGTAAACGTGCGGGCAAGCATAGCGCCGCACAGGACGAGATTAATCAGTTACTCGTCACTAAAGCCTACACCCGTAAAAATGTGGTGCGCCTTAAAGGTGGCGATCCTTTTATTTTCGGCCGCGGGGGCGAAGAGTTACAAACTTTAGTCGAAGCTGGGGTTGAGTTTGAAGTCGTTCCCGGCATTACCGCTGCCAGTGGCACGTCAGCCTATGCGGGAATTCCCCTAACCCACAGAGACCATGCCCAAGGCGTCACTTTTATCACTGGTCATTGTCAGTTAGAGAGTCGCCCTATGGATTGGCAAGGTTATGCTAATCCTAACAATACCTTAGTCGTGTATATGGGGATTCTGAACGCAGGCATTATTCGCCAAGGTTTAGTCGATGCGGGCCGAAGCCCTGAAACACCCGTGGCGATAGTGTCAAAGGCAACCACCAAAGAGCAACGTCGTTTTATCGGCCGTTTAGGTGAGCTTGAACAGCTTGCCGCCGATCCAGAATTACAAATGCCAGCTTTGATGATCATAGGTGAAGTCGTCACGCTGAGTGACACCTTGCATTGGTTCAAACCTGAAGCGATTGAATCGACTCAGGTCAGCGATGAACAGACTCAATCGGTTAGAGTCTCGGCCGTCGCGTCGATAAGCTAAGCCGCAAACAGTTAAAGCTATTAAGCAGTTAAACAAATTAAGCTAATCCATGCTGTGGTAACACGGCGAATTTAAGGTAACGGAGAATAGTATGGCCGGGCGTGAACTAAGCCACTTACAACAACTGGAAGCTGAGAGCATCCAGATCATTCGTGAAGTTGCAGCCGAATTCGATAATCCTGTGATGTTGTATTCCATCGGGAAAGATTCTTCCGTTATGTTGCACTTAGCGCGTAAAGCCTTTTATCCAGGCAAGATCCCATTCCCGCTACTGCATGTCGACACTGGGTGGAAATTCAAAGAGATGATCGCGTTCCGTGATGCGCAGGCAAAGAAATTTGGCTTCGAGTTACTGACGCACATTAACCCAGAAGGGTTGGCGCAGGGAATTAACCCCTTCGACCATGGCAGTGCGAAACACACTGACATCATGAAAACCCAAGGTTTAAAGCAAGCACTTAACCAATATGGTTTCGATGCGGCTTTCGGTGGGGCTCGCCGCGATGAAGAAAAATCCCGCGCCAAAGAGCGCGTGTATTCCTTCCGCGACCGTCACCACAGATGGGACCCTAAAAATCAACGTCCAGAATTATGGCGCACCTATAACGGCGCAGTGAACAAGGGCGAAAGTATTCGCGTGTTTCCATTATCTAACTGGACTGAGCTGGATATTTGGCAATATATTTATCAAGAAAACATTGAGTTAGTGCCTTTGTACTTTGCTGCTAAACGTAAAGTGGTTGAGCGCGGTGGTCAGTTAATCATGGCCGATGACGAGCGGATGAAGTTAGCCGAGGGCGAGCAGATTAAAGAAGCAGTGGTGCGTTTTAGAACCTTAGGTTGCTACCCACTCACGGCCGCCATGTATTCTGAGGCCGACAGTCTAGAAAAGATTATTGAAGAAATGCTGTTAACCCGTTCGAGCGAACGTCAGGGCCGATTGATCGACTCAGATCAAAGTGCCTCTATGGAGCAGAAGAAGCGTCAAGGCTACTTCTAATCTCTACAGGGTTAACCCTATTTCGCGAAAGTGGCGCAAGTAAAGCGCGACCTTCAGCCAAGCAGATCAAGAGTGAGAATAAGATGGACAAAGCGGTCAATAAAACCAATCTCATGGCGGCAGAAATTACCCTCCATGGTGTGAAAGAATATCTAGCCCTGCAGCAACACAAAGGCTTACTGCGTTTTTTAACCTGTGGCAGTGTTGACGATGGTAAAAGTACCTTAATCGGCCGTCTGTTACACGACAGCGCCCAGATCTATGAAGATCAATTAGCGAGCCTAAAGAGCGACAGCGCTAAGATGGGCACCACAGGTGAAGCCATTGACTTAGCCTTGCTGGTGGATGGTCTGCAAGCCGAGCGCGAGCAGGGCATCACTATCGATGTGGCTTATCGTTATTTTTCAAGTGATAAGCGCAAGTTCATCATCGCCGATACGCCAGGGCATGAGCAGTACACTCGCAACATGGCAACGGGTGCATCGACCTGTGATTTAGCGGTGATTTTAGTCGATGCCCGCTACGGCGTGCAGACTCAGACTAAGCGTCATGCGTTTATCGCGTCATTACTGGGTATTCGTCACTTTGTTGTGGCCGTGAATAAGATGGATTTGCTTGTGTTTGACGAGCAAGTATTCAACCGTATTCGTGCCGATTTTACGGATTTCGTTAAAGATTTCGGCAACCTCGATATCCACTTTGTGCCGTTATCGGCGCTTAATGGTGACAACGTGGTTGAGCGCAGCACTCAAAGCGACTGGTATCAAGGCGGTACACTGCTTGAACTGCTAGAAACCATTGATACTCAACGTGAACTCAGCTCATTGCCAGTGCGTTTTCCTGTGCAATATGTGTCGCGTCCTCACTTAGATTTTCGCGGTTTTGCAGGCACTTTAGCCTCTGGTATTATCAATGTTGGTGACGAGTTAGTCGCTTTGCCATCGGGCAAACGCAGCAAGGTTGAACGTATTGTGACCTTCGATGGTGACATACAAGAAGCGGTTGCTGGCCAAGCTGTGACGATCACGCTGGAAGATGAAATTGATATTTCCCGTGGCGATTTACTGGCAAGACCGGATTCTGCACCTGCCGTCGCTAACGTGATCAGTGCTGATATCGTGTGGATGGATGAAAAGCCATTACAACTCGGTCAGTTATACGACATCAAAGTGGCCGGTAAGAAGACGCAAGCTTCTGTGACTGCTATCGATTATGTGGTTGACGTTAACACCTTAGCGCGCAGTGCGACAGATACGCTTGGGCTAAACGCGATTGCGCGTGTGACCTTAGAATTGACCGAAGACATAGTGTTTGATGCATATTCGTTAGTGCGTGATACGGGCGGAATGATCTTAATCGACCGCCTGAGTAATGCGACGGTTGCCGCAGTGATGGTGGTGTCGGGTCAACATGTTAACAAGCAAACAGCATCACAATTTAGTGCCTTTGAAGTCGAGTTTAATGCCTTAGTGCGTAAACACTTCCCCCATTGGCAAGCGATAGATATCACTAAGCTTGGAGCTTAATTTGTGAGTGACTTGTGGCTATTAGCGATTATTTTGATAGGGCTTGTGGCTGGCTTAATTAGCGGCCGTATCAATCCAGCGGTATTGTTTTTATTTGCATTTTTGCTCTGTTATTTGCTTGGCATGGTTGCGCTCGATACCGCATTAACAAGCTTTACCAATATTGGCTTAGTCACGCTGGTCCTGTTGGTGTTGGCCGCGACAGCATTAGAAAAAACGTCCCTGCTGGGAAAGTTAAGTCAAGTTATAGGCAATAGTTCTTTGCCTATGACAATGGCAAAGCTCGGTTTTTCGACGGCTTTACTGTCGTCATTTACCAATAACACTGCAGTTGTGGCATCACTGATTGGTGTTGTGCGCCGCAATCAAGCACACGCGCCAGCTAAGTTATTATTGCCGTTAAATTATGCGGCAATTTTAGGTGGCACACTGACCCTGATTGGTACCTCGACCAACTTGATTGTGAACTCCTTTGTAGAAAACGCCGGCTTACCCGCCTTAGGCTTCTTCGAGTTTACGCCAGTTGCAGTGGTGATCGTCGTCGCGGGCATCTTGTTACTGACCTTGCTGGCGAACATTCTGCCCGACAGACGGGAAGAATCAGGTGAAGAAGCGCTGCCATATTTGCTCGAAGCCCATGTGGCGAAAGGTTCGTCCTTGGTCGGTCGCAGTGTGGTGGATAATAAACTTAGGGCGCTGAAAAAGTTATATCTAGTTGAGTTAGAGCGCAGCGGCATTTGTATTTGCCCTGTGCCGCCCCAGTTAGTGTTGCAAGCGGACGACGTGCTGCGCTTTAGTGGCGCGGTGGAATCGGTTGAGTTATTGCACCAATTCGATGGTTTAGATTGGTTTGGTAAGCATCAAGCCAAGGGACAAAATTTAGTTGAAGCCGTACTTGCACCGTCATCCAGTTTAGTGGGCAGTTCGTTGAAAGCATCACGTTTTCGTGAGCAATTTGATGCGGCTGTGATGGCCATTCGCCGCGGAAATCATCCGCTGAAGGGCGGACTCGGTGACATTATTCTGCAACCCGGTGATGTGTTGTTATTGACGCCCGGCGATGGTTTTAGCAATAGCGCAAAGCTGAGTTCAGAGTTTGCGGCGATTAGCGGTTTAGATTTGAATGTGCGTCTAGACAGTCGTCGTGGTCGTTGGGTATTGCTGGGCTTTGCGGCAACGATCATCCTGAGTGTCACTGGCATATTACCCTTGGCTAAGGGTTTAGTGATATTGCTGCTCAGTTATTTTGCCATAGGCGCAGTCACGCTGGCTGAGCTTAAACGCCGTTTCCCATTGGAATTAGTGGTGATCGTGGGGAGTGCATTAGGGCTTGCCAACTTGATGATGAGTACAGGCCTTGCGAACAGTTTAGCCCAAGGATTACTCTCAGTTATTAACGGTTATGGGGTATTTGGCGCTTTTGTCGGCGTGTATTTAATGACCTTATTGCTGACTGAACTGGTGACCAATAACGCAGCGGCGGCGCTGGCGTTCCCTATCGCTTACGCGATTGCGCTTAATTACGGTGTCGATGCAAGGCCCTTTATTATGGCCGTTGTCTTTGGTGCCAGCGCGAGCTTTATTTCACCCTACGGCTATCAGACCAATTTGATGGTATTTAATGCGGGTAATTATCGCTTCAGTGACTTTGTCCGCCTTGGATTGCCGTTATCTGTGCTGTATTCCCTGATAGTGATATTTATGGTGCCGATCATCTTTCCATTTTAGTGATTAGCTTGAGTTTATTGCCCTTATGTTAGCGGTTAGTCAACATGGGGATTGAGGAGTTTTTATGACAAATATCGTGTGGCATCAACATCCTGTAGACCAAGCCGCCAGAGCCGAGCAGAAAGGCCAAAACCCAGTACTACTTTGGTTTACCGGACTTTCTGGCGCGGGCAAGTCAACACTGGCGGGTGCATTAGAGCGGGCGTTATTTGAGGCGGGATTCCACACTTATTTGCTCGATGGTGATAATGTGCGCCATGGCCTGTGTAAAGATTTAGGGTTTACGGTTGAAGACCGTGATGAGAACCTGCGTCGTGTGGGCGAAGTGGCTAAATTGATGGTCGATGCGGGGCTTGTGGTGTTATCAGCCTTTATCTCCCCGACCCGTGAGGAGCGCGATAGCATTCGTGCCCGTTTCCCTGCCAGTCAGTTCATTGAAGTGCACGTGTCGACGCCATTAAGTGTGTGCGAGCAGCGTGATCCTAAGGGGTTATATGTGAAAGCACGCAGTGGTGAAATCAGTAATTTCACTGGTATTTCATCACCCTATGAAGCGCCAGTAGCGGCCGAATTAACCATAGATACCAGCAAAGGCGATTTAGCGACTCAAGTGCGCGCCTTAATCGATTATCTAACGGCAATCAATGTTATCAATGCCGATAAGGCTAAAGCGCTCGCCTAGTGTTATGACTAGTTATGCCTAGCCATATTAAATCATGCCTTAGCAAGTGATTGAATGGTCATAAAAAACAGGAGCCTTGGGCTCCTGTTTTGTTTTGGGCACAATGCGTCCGCTATGTTTAATGCTGATATTCAAGCAATATGGTTTAAGCGCCGCGTTCAAACAGAATAGTTCAAGCATCATGGTTAGACATCAAGTTTTAGCATCATATTCGGCCAGCATACTGGCCATCTATCGCCGTTGCGTATAAGCGGTTAATTCAGGTTCAGCTCGGCGGCTTCTGGGGCTGTTACTGGGATTGTTAGACTAAAAACGCTGCCTTTACCTAACATACTGCTGACCGTAATTTTCCCGCCAAGAAGTTGGCTGACGAGTTGATAAGTTAAGTGTAACCCCAGCCCAGTTCCGCCATTTCCCCTGCGAGTGGTAAAGAAGGGGTCGAAGATTTGTTTCATCGTTTCCGCGCTCATCCCTATGCCATTGTCTGAGACTGTGATTTCGACTATTTGATCTTCTATCATCTTTGCCGAGATTTTTATCTGGCCATTTCCCCTTCCTTCGAAAGCATGGGTTATCGCATTAGTGACGAAGTTTTCAAGGGATTGTCCGAGTGCGCCTGGGTAGCTGTTCATTTCGATATTGGCATCAATGTCGATTTCGAGCTCATGGGATTGCTTCTTCATCCGTAGCCATGAGGTATGTAGCATGTCCTGAACGAGACTTGTGAGCTTAAAACTACGGCGTTCTTCCCTTGTTCTATCCACGGCTAAGCGTTTGAAGCTACTGACTAAGGTTGCGGCTCTGCTTAAATTGGCTTGCACTATCTCCGCGCCTTCATGGAAGTGAATAAAGTAAGTATCGACATCAGATCGCTTAAGACCCGATTCGAAGGCGTTTTGTAGCTTAGTGCATTCATTTTTCATGCTCGATAACGTGACCTGTGCAGCGCCGACAGGGGTATTGAGTTCATGGGCGACGCCCGCCACCATCATGCCTAAGGATGAGAGTTTTCCCGTCTCGATGAGTTGTTGCTGAGTGTCGTGTAAGTGCTGTAACGATTCGGCTAACGCGGCATTGGATTGGGTGAGTTTTTGCTGTTGCTCGGTTAACTCTTGATTCAATTTGTCCCGTTCTCGCATGGACTTTGCAGCGCGCCAACAGATCCCACCGCCGAGTAACAGCAATAAAATCCCAAGACTGAGCGCTTCCAGCAGGCTGCGTTGATTAATCTTTGATAGTTGATCATTGGGAACCCGTATCACGAGTTTCCAATCTTGGTCAGAAGTGTTGGTCGCATCTTGTACATTTTCATAATCCCAGAGCCCTTCGGGGGTGATAAAGGCACCTTCGCTATCTTGGGTAATCTGTTGCCAAGCATCGGGATTGAGCTTAGCTAAGGTTAATTCCGGGCGATTAAACATAAATGCCCAGGTGAGTTCTGGATTGGATGAGAGTAGCCAGTAACCCTCTTTATTCAGCAGTGAAAGCTCGACATTGTTGTTAGCCGTAATTTTGGCAATGGCGTCTAACATGGATTGGGCGAGGAAATTGAGGACAATAAAGCCTTGGCGCTCGCCCGAAGGTAAAAACACGGGAGTGGTGACTCTTAATACGGGCTTGATTGGGTTTTCTATTTCTCCCTTTTCGACATTCAAATCTAAGGGCGAAAAGTAAAAACTATTAGGGGCTAAGCTTAAACTCTGGATGGCGTAATATCGCTTAGCCTTCAATTGCAATAATGGTTTAGCAACTATGTGTGGGAGATTCTGGACAAGATTGACTCTGACTTTTTCTAGGGCGTTATTATCGAGCCAACGTACCTGATCGTAGTTTTGTGATGCGGCACTAAAGCTTTCGAAGAAATGTTCGACCTGAGTGAGATCTTGCTCATTTCCCGCCGCCGCATCGAGGAGTGTTTGATATTTAGCAAGAAATAGGGCGTCGCGCTTAATATTACCAATATGGTAGGCAATGGTTTTAGCGGCATCACCTAAAAGGGTGTTCGCCTCTTGGTATAAGGGCACCATGGCATCTTCATGGCGCTTTTGATAAAGCAAAGTGGTGAGTATGGGCACCAACAATAACCACGGCAGCATGAATCTGAGCCAGTAGCCCCAGAAGGTAGGCTGAGTCAATTGCAATGGCGCTGTCATAGTGGTGTTTTTTGGTAGTTTTTAAGCCAAATTAATAACTCCGGTAGTGGCATTGGCTTAGCATAAAAGTAGCCTTGGGCATCGTGACAGCCGCGGTCGCTTAGCCATTTCGCTTGCTCTTTAGTCTCGACGCCTTCGGCAATCACATTCATGTGGAAGCGCTGTCCTAACAAGATAATGCTATCGACTATCGCAGCGGCGCCATCATCTGAGGTGACATTGTCGATAAAGGATTTATCAATCTTAATGCGGTCGAAGGTCAGTTTGCTGAGATAGGCTAATGAGGAAAATCCGGTACCAAAATCGTCAATCGCGACTCTAATATCTATCGAGCGTAAGTCATTTAACTGCTTGCGGATGGTTTCGAAATTTTGCATCGCAATCGATTCAGTGACTTCGACTTCTATCTGACCTGGAGGCATGTTAGCGTCGGCAATGTGCTGCTTTAAAATATCAACGATGTTTTCCTGCTCGAACTGCATGGCCGATAAGTTCACTCCCATACACAAATTGGTATAACCCGCCTCATTGAGTGCGCAGAGTGCTTGGCAAGATTGCACGAATAGTTGCTCACCGAGTTGGGTGATCAAACCTGTCGCTTCGGCAATGGGGATAAAATCCAACGGCGGCACATTTTGATCATTTGGCAAGGTCCAGCGAGCCAGCGCTTCAACCCCGACGACTTCACCCGTTTTAATACAGACTTGCGGTTGCAGTGCAATATGGATGTCATTACAGGTAATACTGTGTTGTAGCGATTGTAAGAGTTCGAAGTGATAGGCCACATTATCGTCATTGGCTTGTTGGTAAGTCACATGTTGTCTAATACCTAATTTTTTGGCGGTTTTCAGGGCCATGTTGACTTGTGTTATGGCATCAACCGCAGTGCCATCGGCTAACTCTAGTGGCAGTGTGACAGTGCTGATATTGACCGTGATCTTCGATTTTCCCTGTTGATAGGGTTGAATAAACAGTCGACTAATAATGTCAGCGGTGACTAAGGTTTTAGGGCCGAGCACGGCAAATTTATCATCCTTGAGGCGAGCGACTAACACACAAGCATCAAAGTGTTCGCGCAAACAACAGGCGACGTGTTTGAGCATCTCGTTACCTTGGGGCGAACCAAATACACGATTAAAGTCGGAAAACTTATCAATATCAATAATCAATAAATTAAATTTTTCGCGAATATCTTCCGCCAGCACGCCTTCTAAGGTGCGGAGCAACACGTTGAGATTAGGGATTTTGACGAGCGGATCTTCAAAAGCAATCTTATCTAGTTGGCTCATGAGCGACACGCTATGCAGGCCGCCACAAATATTCATGCTAAACACACGGATCATTTCAGTTTCCGTGATATCCAGTGGTCTGCCTGTGGCTAAATAAACGGAGTAATCGGCGCCTGCGAGTTCGTCGGGGAAGAAGAGGCAAGTAAAGTCATTTTCGATACGGGATTCCCTGCGGCTCAGGCAAAGTTCAAGTTGTGCACGGATATGTTGCTGCTCAAGCTGCTGTAAAGCATAGCCAAAATAAGGTTCAAACTCGCCCGATGCGGCAATGATTTGGTGGGAAATACCCTGTTCAGTTAATTCCCCCATTGATTTCACGCACACAATGCCACCATGGGGCAGGTTTAATAGCTGGGATAATTGTCGCAGCATCTTGCCTGAGAGTTCTTTGATATTGCGTGAGGTGTAGAGCGCGCCGCTGGACTCGGCAATCAGTTGCAAACCACGCTTAGCATTGGCAATACTGCTAATTTGTTGATATGAGCGCAGGTTAGTCGTGAGAATAGTTTGCAGTCTATCGGCCGATAACTCGGATTTAGTCCAATAGTCGTTGATATCGTAATCCCGCATTACATCGAAAATAGGGGCCATACCGGGCTGACCTGTAAGCAGTATAATGCGGATTTTTTCGTTACCGAGCACTTCCCGAATGGCACGGACTAACCGCAGCCCAGCATCTTCGGTTTCCATCACCACATCGACTAAGGCGATCGCAAAATCATTTTCCTTCGTTAACACTTGGCAGGCTTCTGCATAGCTAAAGGCTTGGGCCAGCTCAATTTTACAATCTAATACTTTGAGGGTTGATAACGCGAAGGCGGTCGAACGTTGGAAGTTTGAGTCATCGTCCACCGTGAGTATTTTGACTGTTTTTTGATTTTCGAGGTGTTGTGGTGACGGTTGTTCGTCTAAAAAAAAGACATCTTGTTCTTGACTAATCATTCTCTCCATCCTTGAGATGCCATTCGCATCCTTATTCACTCAGCAAATAAAACGAGCATTTTTTATACATAGAGTATTTGCGACAGATGGAGTTTATTCAAGCAAATATTTTATTAGTCAATAATATAAGCGATTAAGTCGCTACTCGATCTTAAAATCCTTAGCGAACAAGAGTTGCAGGGCCTTGAGGTATTCTTGATCCGGCTTAGGTTGCACGAGTTGGGCCAGTTCATCACCAATCGGCGTTAAGCGATAATAGCTAAAAAGCAGATTGCCGCTCTTAGGCGTGAGCTTCATTTGTATGCCTTGCAGGGCAAATTGAATCGGTGTTTTATTGTTGAGTAAGCCGGTTTCGAACTCGCTGCTGTGCAGTATTCCCGCATCGACTAAGGTCAAAATACTGGAATAAGGTAGCCCAAACTGGGATAGGCCTAAATTGACTGAGGTGGTTTTACGGAAATACTGGCCAATCCCACCTGACAAGCGGTAGCCACTGATGAGTTTTAGGCGCTGCTCGTTATTTACTTTCGCCGCCATGCCAAGGGCTTTTTCAAGAATTTGTGCTTCCCTGTGAGTCAGTTGCTTGAGCAGCGCTAGGGTACGTAGACTGAAGTTTCCCGGATTGACTATCTCGCTCGACAATATCCGAGCCCACAAATCTTGCATCTTACGGTTATGGATTTGTTCCGCCATCAAGAAAAATTGATGGCTCCAATCGGGATCAAGATCGACCCCAGTGACATCTGAGTGGGTATAACTGAGGGCTAAGGCAAAAATGGTTTCCACATTGGCCTGATATTCGCTCGATAACTTGCGTGCTCTATGTTGAGCTCGCTCGGCTATTGAGGCGTTCGCAGGGCGATATTCTTGCTCACTGGCGAGCCCTAATTGGCGACCGAGTAGCAGGGCTTTTTTGCGAGCGGATACCTCGGATGCTGACTCGCCTTCTTCTGCCAACAGTAAAATATCTGAATCCTTCATCGCGTTATTAATCCTTGAGCCTGCACTGTGGTTGAGGTGAGGGTTTAGTGAACTCTTACATTCGGTTGTAGCTTACTTTAGATGATCATCTCTTTAGTTTGAGCATCTCGTTAAGCCAATTCTTTGGTTCGTTATTATGCCGTTTTATTTAACGACTTTAGCGATTGATTTCGCACTTTTAGTTGGCCAAGACCATAAGGTTTCATTACCCGGTTCAGGATGGCGCGGAACATTCAGCGCTAGCAGTAACGAACATACGGCAAAGCCCGCCCCTATGTAAAATACAAAGGCGGGATCGGTTAACCATAATAAGCCCAAAAGTACAGGAATAATCACAGCCGCTATGTGGTTTATGGTGAAACTGACTGACATAGTGGCGGCAATGTCTTTGCTGTCGGCGATTTTTTGAAAATAGGTTTTCATCGCAATTGCCATCGCAAACAGTAAATGATCGATGACGTAGAGTGCTGCCGCCATATGGGCTTGTTCGACTAGGGCATAGCTGATAAAGACTAAGATGAGTCCAATATATTCCACAGTAAGCGCATTACGCTCACCAATACGTCCAATCAAACGACCAATAGCAGGCGCAAACAGTAGATTAACGGCATAGTTGATTAAGAACAGCGCAGTGATTTCACTGACG
This sequence comes from Shewanella sp. SW1, assembly GCF_025653545.1. Lineage (NCBI taxonomy): Bacteria > Pseudomonadati > Pseudomonadota > Gammaproteobacteria > Alteromonadales > Shewanellaceae > Shewanella > Shewanella sp. SW1. The sequence continues at coordinate 136,773 of NZ_JAKKSG010000005.1, forward strand.
CTATAACCAAACTTCTCAACCATCATAAAGCCCGCAAATACCATAAAGATTTGCCGCCTCGCACCTGAAAAAAAGGTGAGCAGGTAATAGAGCCAATAGCGTTTACGCAGTATGATTTTTTTGTGTTGTATTTCCGTTGTCTCAAACTTGGGGTAATACCATGTTATGGTTAGCACAATGATGAGACCTAATACGCCTATAATCAAATACATATGCAGGTAGTCCAGCTTCAACCAAGTCATTACTAGCCAAATGCTGGCATAACCGACTAAAGCGGCCGCCGAACGCCACGCCAGTGCTTTCCCCATAAATCCAGCCGCGTCTTTTTTATCGACCCATTGCAGCGTTAGCGATTGGTTGATGGTTTCAAAATAGTGAAACCCGACAGACATCAACACAGTCGTTAGATACAGGCCTATGACCTGAGGAAAGAAACCTGTTACCGCTACGCCGATACATAAAATGGCGAGCGAGAGCAGGGCGAAGGCTTGTTCTCGAATGAGCAGCAGCACAAAAATTGCCGTAAAAGCCAAGAAGCCGGGGATTTCGCGCAGGCTTTGTAACATGCCGATTTCAGCACCAGTGAATTGGGCTTTCTCAATCACGAAGTTGTTGAGCAATGCCTGCCAAACGGCAAACACGAGCGACATAACAAAGGTCATCCACAGCAAGAGTGCTTTAGGATCTTTTGCTTGAATAGCTTTCATGGATAAGGGACTCAGGCGATAAGTGTTCAAATGCTAATGCTTTTTTCTTAGGTTGGCTATATAAGGTGTGACTTATCCCTTTCAATTTTGTAACAATGTTTAGGCGAATTAACTCCCTAGGTTACAAAGACGCTAAAGCGAGAATATACCTAAGGCGTTATTTTTGTGAGGCAGTTAAAACTACCGCATATACTTGGGGTGTTTGGCGCTAAGCCCGTGATCTATTTCATGTAAATTGGCGGGTAAATCACCTAGTATGAAATATCATAATTGTCATTTTACTTTTGCATACCAAGTTAAATTCCACTGGAATGCCAATGACTCTGGGTGTCCATTGCTACTTTTAGCGCATTTAGTCTGAGCGTTGTGATGTCATTTGATATGCCAAACGGGCATAGAGAGTCGAAATTAAGTCGCCTACACCGTCTTTTCTAGGGCGCTTATTGTTATTTTGCTTGGGATTAATCGAGGCTAAATTGAAAAGAATTCTTATCATTTACTCTAGTGTTCACGGCCAGACCCAAAAGATTGCTAAAAAGCTCGCACAGCAGTTAATGGCTTTGGGTAATGAAGTGGTTACTGCCGATATCAAGGCCGCTCCAGTGCTCACTGAGTTCGACAAAATCATCATAGGCGCCAGTATTCGCCATGGTAAACATAACCCAAGTTTGTACGAGTTTATTGAAAAGCATCAAGCCGTATTGACGGATAAGGTCAGTGGTTTTTTCTCTGTCAGCTTAGTGGCACGTAAACCCGAGAAAAACACCCCAGAGACCAATCCTTACATGCAGGCATTTTTAAGTAAAACCACTTGGCGGCCACAATTGCTGCGCGTTTTTGGGGGTAACTTGAATTACCAAGGCTATAACGCTTTAGATAGAAATATTATCCGTTTCATCATGTGGTTAACGAAAGGACCTACGGACCCTGTTACCAATGTTGAATACACGGATTGGCAGAAAGTGACTGAGTTTGGTGAGCAGATCCACAGCGCTTAAGCTTGATATCAAATTTCGGTGCTTCATTTAGCCCTATTCTATTCGCGCCCTTAAAGCTGTGTGCATGCCTTAGTCACAAGGGCAAAGGAGCATTAAATATGATCAGTATGATGACTAAACTTCGCTCCTTATGCCGAGTCATTATGGCGCAACTGCATGTGTGGATTGTCGTGTCGACTATCTTACTCGTGTGTTCCAGTCCGTGGATTTTTATGGGCCGACGGATACCCGATAACGCCAGTTTTTGGGATTATTTGCATGTATATTTAGGTTTAGCGTGTACTGTGCTTGGGATTCTTTTCTTACTCAGCAATATCTTGCGTGGCAAGTGGCACCAATACTTTGGCTGGTTGGCGGGCGATTGGGCACAGTTAAAGCAAGATATTGTTGGACTTGCTAAAGGCAAATTCCCCGTCGCTGGTGGCAAAGGGCTGTTTAGTGCCATAGAAGGCATCGGCATGCTGTTGCTGGTGGCTACAGGGGTTACGGGCCTAGTTTGGTTTATCGTTCAAGGGACGCCAACAGCACTGGCATGGCGTGGTTATCATCAAGTCTTTGCGCAGGCTTTTATTGGTTTCTTGATCCTACATCTCGTCTTGGCTGCGAGCCATATTCTTGATTTTATTCGGTAATAAAGTTCAGAACTCATATTGAGCGCTTATAACAATCACTTGGATTGAACGTGCATAAAAATGGCCTCCTAATTTGGAGGCCATTTTTTTATTCCAACGATTGTTTTGAATTAGCTAAGACGTTGCTGACGGGTCACACCAATTGCGGCAGCGAAGACTAGAAATAACCAGCCTAGACTGCCACCCGATGAGGTTTTAGCGGGGGCGGCATCTTTCTCAACAGCAAGGTAGTTAATTAACCCAATTAACTCATCTAAGGTTTTGATGCTGTTTAAATTTACCGCATATTTATCGTTCACGATAAAGGCGGGTACGCTGTCGATTTTGAATTCATTCTGTTGGGTGCGCCACAGGGAAAGCTTTTCATTAGTGCTTTTGCTATCGGCTAATTCATCGTATTTAGCAGCATCGACACCAAATTGGGCGAAGACTTTTTTGATGTCATCACGGCTGTTAATTTGCGGCTCGTGCTGATGGCCAGGTGCACTATGATCGTGGCCGTTTGCGCCCTCTGCACCTTGGATTGCGGTAAACATTGCATGGGTTAAGGCGTCTTTGTTATCAACGCTTTGGATCACGGCTAATGAACGCATCACTTCGGTGCCAATGTCGCTATTCATAAAGTCGACATGCTTATTGTCGAAACTTATCTGTTTGTTGAGGTTTGCCTTGATATCAGGCAAATAGTTGGTTTCCATATTGAAGCAGTTATGGCAATAAAATGAATAGAATTCAGTGAGTTTTGGTTCGCTGCTAGGCGCTTTGGTCGAGATTTGAGTGTAATGTGTGCCTTCAACAAAATTGGCGGCAAAGGTGCTCAATGGTGCAATCGCTAAGGTTACAGCCAAGGCTAATTGTTTAATCATAGTTTCCTCAAATTCGGTGGGATTGGATTCACAATGTCAGTCGTTGTTATCGTTGACATTCAACGGTCAACATAAGAGATAGAGTGAGCTTCAACCTAGGAGTTAAGCTAGCCAAAATGCCAGCGTTGACACATAGGTTCAGGTTAAATGGAAAGGCTTAATTATGACTGAATTGGCATAAAGCTAGTAGGCTAAATCTGTGATCTCAATGGAAGTTTTACCTTAGATTTGGCAGGACTGTAGGCAGGATCGCATCGCTAAGTCGGTGCATGTTGATTAAAGCCCAGTTCTGCATCATCACTGACTCAATTCTTACGCAATATCCCTAAGCGACTGCCAAGCTTCGCACACCTCGCGAAAACGCGCCGCATCGCCATCGGGCCTGTCTGGGTGCCATTTGAGCGCTAAACGACGCCATTGCTTGCGGATATCTCGGGCGGTAGCACTCTCGTCTAATTCGAAAACTCGCAGCGCGTTACCTTTGTTCATCAGATTGATATTTAAGCCAATATAGCTCTTATAATTGCTCCAGAATGCCTCAAGTAATTCTCGTACTACGTTTTCGCTAGTGTCGTAGTTATTCCAATCAAGGTAATACTCACGCAGGGAAGTATCTTGCATTATCAGCAGGTTAACGTTAGATGGTACTAAGCGGAAGATTTGAATTTCCATGGCTTTGACTTGTAGCCATTGCTTGGGCAGTAATATTTCCTGCAGTTCAAACAGGGCGTTCATCAGTAGGAAGTTACGTTTGAATAAATCGTTACCCGGATTTTCATCAAGCTGGTGGATCAGCCCTTGGGTTTGTAATTCAGTGGCTAAGTGATGGATTTTCCAACTTTGATTTGAAGCTTGTAAAACCGTAAGCAACGGCCAAATCAGTGGGTTATCGCCTTTAGTGTTTGCAACTCGAATCGATTGAGATTCTTCAGTGAGTGAGGGTTTGGCAAATAACATACTGACTGTCCCATCCTAAATTGTGAGTGTTACCAATGCGCCGATAAAACCGCTGGGCTGCAACAAAGATGACTCGAAAGGCGACGATAAATGATCATTCACTAAGTTGAGCCGCAAACTATGCCACAGAGCCAAAGTGTAGGCAAAGATGAATTTTAGAGCAATACCGTGATGGTTTACTCCTACTTTAGATGGTTTCTCGGCGTAAATAAGCCGTTAACAGCAGTGAGGTTTTAGGGGACGGCAGTTAAGAGAGGGCTAGTTTTAGACATGATGCCCTTGTTTATATCACATAAAATCAAGGGCATGCTTATTTTTTACATAGAGTGAAGGACTAGATTTCGGTGAAGATCACTTCTTGATCTAAGCGAGACTTAGGTAATTTAGCGTTGAAATCATTTTCTGAGTGATAACCTAATGCAACAACCACGCAGGCACATAGACTTTGCTCTCTTAAGCCTAGGACTTGATTCATTTTAGTGGCATCAAAACCTTCGATCGGACACGCATCAATATCTAATACACTTGCACCGAGCATTAAAGTGCCAAGCGCTAAGTAGACTTGTTTTTCCATCCAATGCTGGGCATCTTTCAGCTCAAATTTATGCATATTCGCGAAGAAAGAACGGCCATTATGTTGGCCTTGCTTGGCTTCTTCATTAGCAAAACGGCCATCCTTCGCTTCTTGCTCGAGTACTTGCAGTAAGTGTGCTTCATCTAATTGAGCACGAGCACAGAGTACGAGTACATGGGAAGCATCGAGAATTTTTTGGGTATTAAACGCATAGTTTTCGGTCGCTTGGGCAACTAACGCTTTACCTTCCGCCGTACTCGCTAACACAAAATGCCAAGGCTGTGAGTTAGTCGATGATGGGCTGTACTGCAATAAGGTTTTGATTTCTGATATTTTATCCGCAGGAATCGTCTTAGTTGGATCAAAGGCCTTAGTGGTGTAGCGCTTTTTGGCGAAGAAACTTAAATCACTCATGTAACGGCTCCAAATCATTAAGGAATACAAATTCAATGGCAGCATTTTAAGCAGGTTTAAGTAAAAAACAATGTGATCAAGGCAGGTATTAGTTTCAAAAAATTTTTGAAACTGGCTTTAGAGTAAGTGATGAGAATGATTGAAACACAAAGAAGCTTAATTGAAGTGCTAGATAGGGATTCTGTGAATTCGTTGCTAAGTTACTGACAATATTAACCATGACAATTGGCTTAAGCTCACTACAGAGTTTGGTAAATTATTTCATGGCCCCGTGGGTACGCAGCAAAGCTGCACCGGTTATTGAGACGTTAGTTACTCTTGAGGTAATTCTATACATGGTTGACTTTAAGGAATAAAAGTTGGAAAAATTTGAAATAATTGAGCTCGCTTGTGATGTATTTTCAACAATATCTGGTGATTTAAACGAGGGGATATACAAAGATTTGAACGGTAATTTATCTGTAAAATGGAGCACTAAAAGGTCTTTTTATGCTTGTGCTTCTGTCAGGTCCTCTGTAGAAGAACCGCCTCTGCATCATATAGAGCTGACTTATGATACCGCTACATTGCTTTATCGTGATATTGAAGACTATTACGAATATATTAAATTTGGTGCTGATAACGATAAATTTGATATCTGGTTTGAAGGCTTTGATTATCCCAAATCCCTATCATCTGAATCGCAGAAAGAACATTGCTGCAAAAATATGTTTATCAGTGGCCTAACGTGGATCTTCTTTCATGAGCTAGGTCATTTGGTTCAAGAACATGGATATATAAGAAAATTATATGATTGTAGTGGAAGTACAGATGTTATTGATTGCTCTTCCTACGACAATGAAAAATATAATAGTACCAAAGGAAAATCATCGGCGGTTTCTCACGCTACTGAGATGGCTGCTGATTATTTTGCAACTATATCAGTACTCAGCGCTTTATTGCGTCACTTTGAAAGCGACGAACTCGAAAATGAAATAAAGACCTTCTCATCGGCTTTAGCTTTGGTCCTTTACAGATTTCATGGTATTAAATCATATTCAAGCACCGAAATACCCGAAGGTAGTCACCCTCCACCTTTGATTAGGCTTGAAAATACAATGCCTCTTTTTTTTGAATTTTACTCTACTCAAGAGTTGCTGAAATCGAATGGTTCAAATATGAGTCGTCTCGATCTTATAAACATTACTTCTTGGTCTTCATTTTCTGTAGGGATTTTCTGGCTGAGGAAAAATATGCAGTCTGGAGTGCCTGAAGATTTCTTCCTTTCAGGGAGCCTTCAAAGGCCCGGTATGAAAAAATATCATCGAGTCATCATAGATATCTGGGATGAAATTAAACCCAAGATAGATCAGGTGAAAAGGTTAGATAATCCTTTCGCTGAATTAAGGTTCAGTGATGAATATAGGGAGATACTTCAGGAAGGTTGTTGAAATTTCTTTCTGCAATGCAACTAACAAAGCGTTGACAACCGTTCGCGTTGTTCATTGGGACCTAAAAAGCTACGCTTTTTCGGCTCTTTAACTCAGCGTTAAACCCATAGAAATTTTAATTCGAAACTGACGAGTTAGAGCAAAGAGCCTATCACGTTTCTGTCCCAAAGCGTGCTGCGTAAGGCTTTTAAATCTACAGATTACGCTAATGCCAAAAGGTGAGCCATGGTGATTAGCGAGACGACCGTCCGCCCCATGGACGGGGCGGTCGAGCATCCACGGATGGACTGGCTGCGAGTCGATGAGCGAATGCCATGGCAAACCTCTAAGTCGGGGCCTATGCATTCAGTTCTCAACAGCTTAAGTTATAAGTCACTCCATCTTACTATTCGTGCACATTTTCCAATGCACTTTTATCCCAAAGCGCTTTATGTATCTCTTTCAAATCTACTGGTTACGTTAGTACTAAAAAGGCAAGCCAGAGAGTTATGCAAGATGGCAATCCGCCCCTATCCCCAATGATGAATTTAACTGAATCCGCTTCAGCTAGCGTAATACTTTGCTTAAAAACGCTTGGGTACGGGCTTCTTTTGGATGGGTAAATAGCTCATCGGGTGGGCTCGATTCGACCACATAGCCGCCATCCATAAAGATCACCCGATCGGACACATCGCGGGCAAAGCCCATTTCGTGGGTGACGATCACCATGGTCATGCCCTTTAACGCTAAGTCTTTCATCACGTCTAATACATCACCGACCATTTCGGGATCGAGTGCCGATGTTGGCTCATCGAACAGCATCAAGTCTGGTTCCATGGCCAATGCGCGGGCAATGGCGACCCTTTGCTTTTGGCCGCCCGATAAACTGGCCGGATAGGCATTGGCTTTGTCACTTAAGCCAACCTGTGCCAGTAGGTCGAGGGCTTTGGTCTCGGCTTGAGCGGGCGTCATCAGTTTTAGACTAATGGGCGCTAAGGTGATGTTTTGGATGACAGTTTTATGGGGGAACAGGTTAAAGTTTTGAAACACCATGCCCACTTTTTGCCGCAGTTTATCTACGCAGGCGTTTGGCGCTGTGATCAATTGACCTTCAATCTCGATATCGCCTTGGCTTGGCTGTTCTAACAGATTAATACAACGCAAAAAGGTACTCTTGCCACTGCCACTTGGGCCGATCACACTCACCACTTCACCCTGACGAATATGCTCGCTAATGCCCTTGAGCACTTGGTTATCGCCGAAGTTTTTATGCAGGTTGGTTATTTTAATCACTTTGTTTCAACCTCTTTTCAAATTTCGACAGCACAAATGTGAAGCTGTAGGTCAGGAATAGGTAAATAAGGGCGCAGGTAAATAAGGGCACACTATCCTCGAAGGTGCGGCTACGGATGATTTCACCGGCGCGCATAAGGTCAACGCCACCGATAAAGCCAATGACGGCGGTTTCCTTGAGGAGCACGATAAATTCATTACCAAGTGCGGGCAGAATATTCTTAATCGCCTGGGGCAGAATAATCGATTTCATGGTCATTGCTTGGGACAAGCCAAGTGAACGGGCCGCTTCGGTTTGACCTTTATCAACGGCTTGAATCCCTGCGCGGATTATCTCAGAAATATACGCGCCGCTATTGAGACCAAAAGCGATAATGGCGGCAGTGATCTTATCGACATCTAAGGCTGAAAGCACGATGAAGTAAAGGATCACTAATTGCACAACTACTGGGGTGCCACGGATCACACCGACATAAAGATTGGCGGGGAAGCGGATATACCACTTAGACGACATCTTCATAAAGGTGGTGCCAATGCCTAACACTGCGCCTAATAACATGGCGAAGAAAGTGACGATTAATGTCACCTTCAAACCATTTAATATCAGCAGTATGCCTATCATGCCGTCTTCACCAATCGGGCTAAACAGCGAGGTATTAATTGCGTCTATCATGCTGATATCACTTTATATGGGCAGAAACGAGCGTCTGATATTGGCCGTTGGCTTTCATGTTAGCCAGTGTTTTATTGATGCTCGCCAGCAGTTCTGGTTGCTTTTTTGATACGGCAAAGCCATAAAACTCAGCAGGAAAATCCAGTTTGATCATCTTTAATTCAGGATTTTTAGCCAGATAGTTAGCGGCAGGTTCGCTGTCGAATAACACTAAATCTACCTTGGCATTTTTAAGCTCCATGATGGCTTCGAAACCCGTATTAAAGGCGGTGATATTTTGGGTATATTTTTTCGACATAATGTCAGCGGTTGTGCCTAACTGCACCGCAAAGTGTTTGCCTTTAATATCTTCAAGTGTATGAATGCTATCGTTATCTTTGTTGACGAGTACGACTTGAGTCGCTTCGTAGTAAGGCTCTGAGAAGTTTACGTTTGCTTGACGTTCAGCGGTTATCGTCATACCTGAGGCGATAAAATCAATCTTGCCTGAGTTGAGTGCGACGATCAGTGAATCGAACTTCATGTTTTCGACTTTGAGTGTCTTGCCCGCGTCTTTAGCGATTTGCTTGGCCAGATCGATATCAAAGCCTTTAATTTCATCGCCACTTTGGCCGCCAACATATTCAAAAGGAGGGAAGGCGGCATTGGTGCCAACGACTAACACGTCATCGCTTTTTCCGCATCCAGCTAACAACAAGGTGGCAGTTAAGGTCAGGCCGCCTAATAACATGGACTTTTTCATTTAAGACTCTCTTGTTCGATTTCACTATCAGTGTGGCGACTATAGGCAGATGAGCATTAAGTGTCAATAATTATGCTGTTAATTTGATTAAAAATTCATTTCTATTTTGCAGTTTTCAGTCGCAAGATTGAGGGGCGCTGCTTTCCTGTACAAATTTGTGTGTAAGTTGTTTTTTCTGGGTTGAATTATTGTGCTTTGGTCTATAACTATTGTTACTGTTAGGTTTTTGGCTATCTATACTTCTGTGGTGTTTATTAGCGGCTTCTCAATGAGAGTGTCATAATTTGAACTATCGGCTATTATTCTTTGATTAAATTGGCTAGTTTAGCCGCTCTTTAACGGCAACCTTAGTTGGTGTTATTCCTATTTTATGCAGTTTAATCCTCTGGCTGATTTGATTATCAAGCTAGAAACGATGTTTCAGGAGTCAAAAGTGAACTATCTCAACTCAGCATTAGTGTGCTTAGCCCTGTGCTTATCGAGTGCACTGCAGGCCGAAGAGCAAACTCAGTGGCATTACAGCTTAGGCAGCCATGATTTTGTGGTCGAGGATTCTCACACCTTAGGGGTAAATGCGAGTCTATTGTTAGAACATAAAACCCAAAGCGATATTTTGCTGACGGCGGCGCTGGATGCCTATATAGACGTAGATGTCGATAAACTCGACCCTGACCACATCCCTGTGTGGTTTAAGTCTGCCTATGCCGCGAGCGGTGAACTTTATCGTGTTAATCCCGCGTTTTCATTTGGTTGGCAGTTCGATTTACAGGGAAAGCGTAATACCGTTAGCTCGGTTGAGAAACAAGCTAAGGTATTTCCTGGGCTGACAGCTAACTTTGATGGGCAAGCATTACAGGCCCAGTTCAAGGCGGGGGCGGGTTATTATTATCTCGAAATCGATGATGATGTGCCTAGAACTCGAGGTTACGATCGTGGCGATTTTGGCAATGGTACGTTTGCTTATACTTTTATGGGAAGTGTAGGGGCTAATGTGACGCCTAAGCTACATATACAGGTTGCCGCACAAACCTGGCAAGACGAAGACCAATGGTTAGAGAATCAATATCGCTTTGAACTGAGTTACCAAACCGATTTTTGGCGGCCTAATAGCGTGTTAATGCTGAGCGCTGAGCACACGCAATACAATTTAGACCATTATGCCAAAGTCGATGTTAACTCGGCTGAGTATTTGCCTATTCTGCCATGGGATAGCGATACGCTAGTGCGTTTAAGCTTAGTGGTTCCTTGGTAAGAATAGGGTTATTTATGGGTTAAGTGCTTCTCGACTAAGGCGATCATGGCTTGAGCCGCGAAGGATAAAACTTGGTCTTTGCGCCAAAAGAGCGATAGCTCCCAGCGCAGCTCGTCACTCGCCAGCGGGATATTTACGACGCCGGGCACGCTGTAGCGCCGCGCGATGGAGCACGGCAATACCATCACCCCTGTGCCCGCGGCGACTAAGGCAATACCGAAATCGGCTTGGCTAACGCGGGTAATGTTTTTAGGGACAAATCCGGCGTGTCGGCAGGCATTGAGCACTAATTGATAGAGAGTGTATTCGGTTTCGAACATCACCTGAGGGTCGGCACTGAGATCGCTAAACGATAATATCTGTCGGGTGGATAACGGATTTTCCTTAGGCAGCACTACTACCATAGGATCGTTAAACACGCGTATGCCGTCATAACCCTCATCAAAATCAATAATCCCAGTGGCCAGTTCAATTTCGCCCTTTTGGATTGCCGCGGTTTGCTCTACACCGCCACGGACGAGTAAGTGCATCTCTATCTGCGGATATTGCTGGCGATATTTGGCAATAATCGGGGCAAAAATTTCGGCACTCCCTAGAGGAGCCAATCCGAGATTGAGTTCGCCCGCGGTTAAACTGCGTTGGGCCGTGAGTTCAGCGAGCATGCGTTGTCGGCCAGCGAGTAACTCTTTGCCATGTCGATAAACAACTTCGCCCGCGGGCGTGAGTTTGACTTGGGTGCCGCGTTTACCGCGTTCGAGTAAGATGAGGTCTAGCTCCTCTTCCAATTGGCGTACGGCTTTTGATAACGCAGGTTGGGTGAGATGGACTTTTTCGCTGGCTTTACCAAAGCCTCCGGCATCGACGATTTCGATAAAATAGCGGATAACTTTGAGGTCCATTAAGGTTCACCTTTAAATGTATTCTTAAAATTCATGCATTACATTCTTAATATTCATTTTTTTTATCAAATAGGCAAGCCTAGAATAGTCCTATAGAAAACTTTGTTCTAACCGAGAAAATCATGTCATTCCCACAAGCCGCAATACGTCAGTGTCGACATTGGGCTTTGTTATTAAGCCAAATCGGCCTCTTCTGTTTACTGTCCTTCGCATGTCACTGGTTCGCCACTTGGGCACATTCTCCTATTCCAGGGAGTGTGATTGGCTTAGGCATACTCTTATTTTTATTAGGTTTTAAACTCATTCCTGAAAATGCCGTACAACTGGGCGCCGCTTGGTTGATTGGTGAGTTATTGCTGTTTTTCATCCCGCCAGTGATATCCGTTATTAAGTACGAAGGTTTGTTTGAGCAATACGGCACCAATATATTATTCACTTTAGTGATGGGCAGTGTGTGTGTGATGTTTGGTACAGGCTTTGTGGTCGATAGAGTGTTTCGTTTTGAGCGCCAACTGAACATCAAAAAGCAAGCCCGTCGCCACGCTAAGGCGGCTTAATGATGACAGACTCAAAAGTGGTGGATTTTGTGTTGTCGCAGACCGGATTAGCCCTATTCAGCTTGCTGCTGACGGTATTTTGTTACTTCGGCGCCAAGCGTCTCTATAAGTACCATAGAGTCTGGTGGTTAGCGCCCATAGTGTTAGCGCCAATAGTGATTACTTTATTGGTGTTTAATCTTAAAATCCCGCTGCCAACCTATTTTGAATACACCCATTGGTTAATGGCCATGTTAGCGCCCGCGACTATCGCCTTTGCTTTGCCGATTTATCGTGAGCGTAACTTGATCCGCCAGTATCCGCTGACGATAGGGTTAGGTGTAACGGCCGGATTGTTTCTGGGGATGATGTCTTCTTGGCTGTTGGTGAAGTTTGTGCCCTTGCCGGTGGAATTGTCTAAGAGTTTGCTGGTACGTTCGGTGTCGACGCCCTTCGCGATGGAGGCGACCAGTGCCTTTGGCGGCGTGCCTGAGTTGACGGCCATGATGGTGTTAATTACAGGCGTCATTGGCATCTTGGTGTGCGAGCCACTATTTAAATTTATGCGTATTCGTACTTCGTTAGGTAAAGGTGTTGCTCTAGGCGCATCTGCCCATGGTGCAGGCGCCGCAAAAGCCAATGAAATCGGCAAGCAAGAGGGCGTTATCGCCAGTTTGACTATGATTTTTATTGGTATCGCTATGGTGTTAGGCGCACCCGTTTTTGCATTGATTTTTATCTAGGCTTTGAATGCTATCGTGTGAGTTTTATGGCTTGAATTTACACACCTCAATTTCGGCAAATTTGCCTCTTCGAGCGCTAACTCCTTCTCGGTTATGCGCTTTTTTTTTGAGCTTACCTTCATAAAATGTGGCATGCTGTACCAAGTTGAAATACATAGTATTAATGGTGATACCTATGTCTAGTAAGTCAGATAAACAGCCAAACACGCAATACAGCGTGAGTTTACGCCCGATTATTGAAAGTGATCTTGAAGCTATTTTTGTGCATCAAAGCGATCCCATTGCTAACCAGCTTGCTCAATTTCCTCCTCGGGATCGAGAAGCATTTTTTAAACATTGGCATCAAAATATTCTGGGACAAGTAAATGTATTGCCAAGGGCGATAGTGGTCGATGGCAAGTTTGTGGGCAATATTGGGCATTGGCAAAGTGATGGACAAGCGCTTATAGGGTATTGGATTGACCGTGAATATTGGGGCAAAGGTATCGCGACACAGACCTTAGCGCAATTTTTGCCTTTAGTCAGTTTAAGACCCCTCTTTGCCCATGTGGCTAAACATAATTTAGCTTCACAGCGAGTGCTGCTCAGACACGGTTTTGTGCTGACAGACCAACTGATACAAGAGTGTGAAGATACTGAAGCTTTACTCGAATTTGTCTTACGCTAGCGGATAAGATGCTATAACGCGACATTTTAGGGCGTATGTTAACGCTTTCATTCGCCTAAAATGACGTATTTAGATGCTTGAAACCACTGTTGTACAGGGACTTTTGTTAAAAGTGCAAAAAGTCGCCCATTATTTTCATTTCAAATTATTCTACTGAAAAAAGCCTCTTCCTAAGATTTTGTCTCTACTGTAATTGAAAAGCCTAGATCTAGATGCTTTATTGCTCTGGATTGGTGACAGGTTAAGCTGGTTTTATATAAAAAAATTGAGAAGAAAGTGCTGATCTTACTGATAAAAGTCTAATTGCATTCTATTTCTTTCATTGTAGAACTCCTATACTTAGCCAAAACCTGTGCCATAGCACAATCGATCCCTTATCTATTCAGTGAAATCTATATGAAGATCCGTTTTCTGCTCAGTAGTTTTATTCTTGCGTGCAGCAGTCTCACCGTTGCCACGACAGCGCATTCAGCCGATTCGGCCTCTGTCGCATATAAAAGCACCAAAACTCAATCGACAGCAAAAACGAAGCAAGCACCATTAAAGCAAGAAATTGCAGGACGTAGTGCGATAGTCGTGGACTTAAAAACCAATGAAGTGCTTTATTCCAATAATCCTAATGCAGTAATGTCAATTGCATCTGTCACTAAGTTGATGACAGCTATGGTGGTGCTGGATGCAAAGTTACCTATGGAGCAAAAGCTTGCGGTAAACATCCGTGATACCAAAGAAATGAAAGGTGTTTATTCTCGAGTTCGTATCGGCAGTGAAATCAGCCGTAAAGAAATGTTATTGCTAACCTTAATGTCATCAGAAAACCGTGCAGCTGCAAGTCTTGCACATCATTATCCCGGTGGTCATAAAGCTTTTATTAAGGCGATGAATGCCAAAGCAAAAGCGCTGGGAATGAAAAATACCCGCTATGTTGAACCTACAGGTTTATCCTATAAAAACGTTTCGAGTGCCAGTGATCTGATTGTATTACTCAAGGCCAGTGAAAAGTATCCTATGCTAGGCCAGCTGAGTTCGACCGAGAAGAAGACGGTTACCTTTGCCAACCCAAGATACAGTTTAGATTTTCGTAATACCAATCGTTTGGTTTATAAAGATAACTGGGATATTCATCTAACCAAAACAGGCTTTACGAATGCAGCAGGGCACTGCCTTGTGATGCGTACTGAAATGGCAAAACGCCAAGTGGCATTTGTCGTGCTCGATGCTTACGGCAAATATACTCATATTGCGGATGCTAACCGTTTACGTAACTGGCTAGAGACTGGCAAAGTCACTCCTATTCCTGCTGAAGCTAAGCAATACAAGAAACAACGTAGCCAGCAGCAATTAGCTAAGTTGAGTGAGACCTAGTTTCTCGGTTGCAGCTTTATAAAAGTACAAACATAAAGGCCAGATGAGCAATCAATCTGGCCTTTATGTTTTAACGCTTTGAGTTTCTATTCAATTTTGGTAAATTTATGATGGATTTGAGCGTACCATAGTCGTTATTTTATGTTCTCAAGGATGACATTCGTGTGGGTGTATTTTTAAAAAAAATTCAACTTATCTATTTTCCCTTCTTATTTCTCAGCCTGTTATTTGTTTCTGGTTACAGTTTTGTCCATTGGCTGTTGTTGGTTAACCTTGAGTTTTTTAGCCTAGATGAAGATATCGTTAATTTGTGGCTGCCGCAGATACTGTCTTGGTTATTGTCGATCATTTATATCCGACCTAGGCTAAAACGACTCAAGTTTGTTAAAGACAATTCGCGCTTTTTCTATTTATTGATCGCGGTGCAATTAATGGCTGTTCCTTGCATTGTTGCGCAGGAATATCTCAAGACTGCCACGGGGAAGTTAACGCAATTAGCATCGATACAAGAATTGTATCTCCATAAAAATACTCAGTATTATCAGTTGCAGCAATCTTATATTGATAAGACGCAAATTGGTTTGCAGCGAAGCCTAGAGGTTACAGGTAAACATAGTAGTCACTTAAATATGGCACTGTATATCGCTATGCCGATTTTTGCAGAGCGTGCAGACAGTTGGCATGCTAAGGCCCTCGCTTGGTATGGTAAAGTTTATCAGCAGGAGATCAGTAATCGACTTGAACCCAATGAGAAAGAAGCGCAATTCAAAGCGTTTTTGGCTAAATCCCTAAATGAGTTCAATGAATTGGACCCCCAGAGTTTTGTTTACCTTGAACGATTAGCCCCATCCTCTCTTCGTTCAGAGTTGCTCAGCGCCGCACAAAAAAGTCCGCTTTATCAAGCTGAACATCAAACGATTTTTATGCCTAAATTTGAGCCATTTGAGGCTCGTAATGGCCATAAGTTAGTGTGGATTTTTATCTGGTTTGTTGTTGGCGCTTTAGTTTGGTTTGTACTCTTACTGCGGGTCAATCTGGATGAGAAAAGCGTAAAGCCGAGACGCAAATAAATCACGCTCGGCCTTGGATTTAATAAAATTTAGGCATGTTCAAACATTAAGAACAAGTAAACGATAAACAACACTATATGAGTCGCGCCGTGCAGTGCATTGGTGCGACCGCTGCTAAAGCTTACCTTACAGACCATTAAACTGGTAATTAACAGCACCATGTCGGCGGGTGACAGGCCTAAATGGACTTCTTGATCTATCACGCTGCCAATAATTAATACCGCAGGGACTGTGAGTGCAATCGTCGCGAGCACTGAGCCAAAATACAGATTCATCGCCCGCTGTAATTGATTGTTTAACGCGGCCTTAAAGCCTCCCACAGCTTCGGGGGATAAAATCAAGCAGGCCACAATAAAGCCCCCTAATGCCTGTGGAGCGCCTAGGGTTGCTACGCTGTAATTGATAGGCATAGCTAAGGTTTTTGCCAGCAAAATGACCACGAGCAAGTAGCCAATTAATAGAATCGTATGGTAAGCATTGCTGCGTAGTATGCCGTGGTGTTCCTCATGGTCTTCATGATCGGCATCGACAAAGAAATGGCTGTGGCTCTTCGTCTGTACCACTAAAAAGACGCCATAGAGCAGAATTGAAATAATGATCAGCATCCAAGACATGGCTTTAGACATGCCGCCAATAGTGCCACCTTCGGTAAAATTGGGCAGTACTAAACAGAGTAGGGCGAGGGGAATAATCGCCACGAGATAGGATTTTACGCCATCTAAATTGAAATGCTGGGTATGGTAACGCCAGCCGCCAAGTAATAATGTAAAGCCCACTAAGCCATTGATGATCAACATGACGACGGCGAACATAGTGTCGCGCGCCATGACAGGGTTGGGTTCTCCGGTCAGCATCACGGAGGAGATCATCACCACTTCGAGTGAAATGACCGATAAAGTTAAGATTAAGGTGCCATAGGGATCGCCAAGCTTAATCGCTAGTGCATCTGAGTGGCGTACCACAGAGAAAATAGCCCAAGTCACTACACCCAATAGGGCGAGTGAAACGGGAATATAGGTCGAGAGGGCGGTGCCATCGGCGAGTAAGCTATCGCCACCGGTTTTAAAGAATACTAAGGTCAGTATTCCCAGTAGCAGGGCTAACTCGTCTTTCATAAATGTCTTCATAGGCAATTTGTCCTAAACGAAAAAAAAGGCCGTTAGTATAGACACTGGTTATGGCACACTTTGCATGAAACTTCCTTTAGATTTGGAGTTAAGGATAAATGTTTGAACTAGATCGCTTTTTAATCTAAAACCCCATTTTTAAGCTAGCCATGGTGTTCTGTTTTAATCAGCTTGCCGAGTTGATCATAATGATTCCAATCCCCTGATTCTCGATCGCTGAGATAACTGCCTTCAGTGCGTTTTTCACCATTAGGCCAAAAACTTCGCCATAGACCTTCCCTGCGATCCCTAAGATAAGTGCCTTGTTCGGCTAACTTGCCATTGTTGTGGTAATAGCTGGCATCGCCTTCTTTTTGGCCTTTCACCCAGGTTTCAACGAGTTCTGGCTTACCGTTCTGGTGATACTGCTTAACTTGACCATCAAGCGACCCCTTAGCATAAATTGCCTCTAATTTGAGTTGGCCGTTACTGTAATATTCTTTCGTTTGGCCATGGCTTTGACCGTCTAAAAACTCAGTGCTAGCAGCTTGCATCCCGTCCTCAAACCAGCTTTCCCACAGTCCAGTTTGATTACCTTTATCCATAGCCCCGCTGAGTTTTAGCTGGCCATTGTTGGGATAGTACTCGGCATATGGGCCTGCTTTATCATTTTTATCATAGGTTTCTGAGCGGTAAACCACTTGCTTAAAGCTGTAAAACTCGCGAATTCCGTGGCGCTTGTTTTCCTGCCAATGGCTTTTTTGCTGGATATTCCCCTCGGGGATTGTGCCATAGGTAGGGTCTTTTTCTTCGTAGCGATAATCCGTCCACAGACCGGTTTTTTGGTCGTCCAGATACTCCCCTGTCACACGGCGGCGTCCGTGGTAATACTCTGCATAGTTACCATTAAGTTTGCCATTGGCGAAGGTTTGCTCCCGTTGTTTCAGGCCTTCGCTGTACTGTATCCATAGGCCTTCTTTATTGCCGTTTTGATATGTGCCTTCTTCATTGGGATCACCATTGGCATACCAGCGGGCGAAATGGCCATCAAGAGGGTAACGACTGGTATTGTCTTTTTTATCCCGTGCGTAGTGAGATACTTCCCGAGGTTTACCGTTATCGTAAAATGACTCATATTTTCCGACCCATTGGCCATCGATACGTTCGCCGCGCTCACTCACTGTGCCGTCGTCAAAATAGGTTTCTGATTTCCCTGTTGGTTTACCTTCAACGTATTGATCTAGCGTCCGCAGCTTGCCATTGTTGTGGTAACGGCGTGATTCACCGTGACGCTGCCCTTGTCGCCATTGCTCGGAGGATTGCAGCTTGCCAGCGTGATAGCGCTCAAATAGACCATCCTTAAATCCCATGTCGTAGTGGCTTTTTTCGAGCAAATTACCTTCGGTGTCATAACGCTCCGATGGTCCATGAAGCGGATATTGGCCATTGTCAGCCTGCTTTGAGTCTTGGTAGTTACGTAATTCTTTAAGTTGGCCGTTGTTGTGGAAATATTTTTGCGTACCGGCGAGTTGATCCTGTTTATAGTTGAGAGCACTGGTGAGAATGCCCTCGGCATTAAAATATTGCTGTGGCCCGTCTAATGCACCATTAACATACTGTTCTTCAACTTGTAATTTACCTGCATCATTAAATTGCTGGCATTTACCTTGGCGTTGCCCAGCGCTATATTGGCAGCGGCTGGCGAGTTCACCATTGGGGTAAAATGTCCGTTCTTCACCCTCGAGCAGATTGAGATTAAACTGGCTGCTGCTCGATTTAGTCCCGTCATCGAAAAAGGTTTCCCATGCTCCTTGGCGACGGCCTTCTGCATCGAAGCGGCCCGTCACTGTGGCTTGTCCATTGGGATTTTGTTCTAAATAAGAACCTGAGAGTTGGTTGTTCGCATAGCTCTGGCTTTGGGACAAGGTGCCGTTTTCATAGAAACTTTCCCATTTCCCGTGGCGCAGGTTATCGAGGTAGCTTTCTTGGGCTTGCAGTTTGCCACTGTTATAGAAACGTTTTACTTGCTCCTTTTTACCGTCTTTATAGCGCGTCGTTTGGCTGAGATGGCCGCTGCTGTTGTATTCCTTCCATTCGCCCGTGGGCACGCCTTTGGCAAATTGCTGTTCCTCAGTAACGGCGCCGCTCAAATCGAACATATGCCAAGTGCCATCTTGATAACCCTGCTGATAGTTTCCTTCGACTAGCTTGCTGTTATTGGTATGAAATACTTGCCATTTACCATTAGGGATCCCCTCGGAAAACTGCCCTAAGGTATAGCCTTGGTTATCGCGCACTATGGCGATATCGCCATTTAAGGGCATGCCAGTGGCGAGATTGTAATAGCTGGGAATTCCGTCCTGTTGGCGGATTTCGACCATCATGGAGGAGAGATTTTGCGCTGCTTGTACATGGACACTGGTTAAGCTGGCTCCCGCAATCGCGAGGCTGATAAAGCGAAATGGCGTATTGAACATGCTGATTCCTTGCTCTGTTCTGGGTCTTAAGGCCGCGCGGTTTGCGGCCTATACAAGAATCCTAATTTTTTGCTGTTGAGTTTATTTATCGGGTTGTGCACTTATATACAGTGCACAGCGCCAAGGGTTAAGTTAATCGATTAAGCGAATATGCTTAGGCTAAAACATCGGGAAACCAGAGTCTGAAGTGACCACAGGTGGTGGTGTTTCCTGATTTAAAAACTGCCCATGATTGTAGCTATTAATCACCTCTATCCAGCCATGTTCCTCAAACTCGTATTGCTTACCATGAAGTTTGCCTTGCTCGTCATAATTGGCGATTTGGAGCACATAGTCCTCAGATGAGCGCAATTCCCAATGGCCGACTTGTTTGCCTTGGTCGAAACGACCATACCAATAGCGTCTTTCAGGATTGGGTATTGGGCGGAAACCGTACTCACCATCGGTAAATATCCAATCGCCATCCTGTTGGCCATTGCGGTACTCGCCTTTTTCATACAATTGACCATTGTTGGCGTAACGTTGCACTAAGCCGTCGGGGTTGCCTTGGTTAAAATTTATTAATTCAAGCAGTTGTCCTGAACTTGTCTGATTACGAAACTCACCATGGAGTTCACCTTTGTCATCATAGCTAAAGGTGAGGCTGGTATCCTCTTGCTGCTTCTTCCATTTGCCTGAGGGCTTGTCATTGGAATATTGACCTTGCTCGGCCACCCAACGCTTACCGGTTTTATGGTCGATTTTCACCATTTCATAGGGGCCTTCACGCTTGCCCTCGTTAAAATACTCGCGGGAAACGGTGTTTACATCTGTTTGGTCGAAGGATTTAATATGTAAGCCAGTCAATTTTTTATCGAGTTCCTCGCGACGATTCACTAACTCGCCTTGCTGGTAGTCTTCACTGAGTGACCAGTTTTTGAGTATGTCGTTTTCTGTGCTCTCAATTAGTTGGCCTTTGCTAAAGCGCTGCTGCTTACGATAAACCCAGCGATTACCTTGGTATTTGCTGTCGGTGGTTTTTTTTATTTGCCCTTGTTCATCGTATTCGATGGATTGGAGGGCATCCCCTTTGCCGTTGGTCACTTCCTTTAATTTGATCTGACCATTTTCATAATAAGTCAGTTGCTCACCGACCTGATAATCAGCTTGATATTGGTAGTGACGCTCGACTTTGCCATTGTCAAAATATTCAAAATAGTCACCTTGCCTTTTGTCTTTAACGAACTCTTGGGTCGAAATGACTTGCCCATTCAGGCCCCAAGTTGTCTCAGTGCCATGCAATAGGCCATCAACGCGATGTGCTTCACGGTTAAGTTTGCCAAGATTAAAATATTGACTCACACAGGTCGGGTCATTGCAGATCTTGGCGGTGACTTCACCTTCGGGGCCAAAATGTTCGCTGATGCCGACTGCCTGTCCATCTTTAAAGGTGGTTTTGTAGCGGATATTGCCGCCATTCCAGTAAGCGGTTTCGAGGCCTTGTTTCACACCATTTTCATAGTGCGACTCAGTATATAATTGGCCGGTGGCAATGTATTTTTTAAGCAAGCCATGAAGTTGGCCTTGCCCATTGCGAAAGCCTTGCTCGTACGGCTTGCCATCCTCAAAGTAACATTGATAAGCACCGCGGAATTGTTCGCTCGTGAGGGTTTTACCGATTTTGTTATCGGCGAGGGCACTGGCGCAGAAAAGCATATCTTTGTTTTTGTAATAAACCTCAGCCTTATAATTGCCGTCGATCACTTCGGTCGATTGTTTTAGATAGTATTGAGCCTGTTTTTCATCTTTGACAACCTTCCAATGGGCATCGAGTAACACCTTTTGTGCATTGGCATGGGTGCTGATAAGTACGAGTGCTCCAAGGAGCAGTTTTACTGTAAATAGACGCATAACCGCTCCTTTTTATGGCAAAGGTTTAAAGGTGAATTCATAGGGGATGTCGACGGGGTCTTTAGAGATCGTCATATAACTCACCTTCGCTGCGGGGCCTACGACACTTAAATAGCGACCATCGATCAGCACCTCGTTAATCCGCTGCTCAGTATTTTCAGGGAGTCGAATGGTTAACAGATTGCCTTGGGCATCTTCGACCTTAAAGTAATTTTTAAGATCGCTACTCGGCTCATTGCCATATCCGGTTTGCGTC
The DNA here is from genome assembly GCF_025653545.1 of Shewanella sp. SW1. NCBI lineage: Bacteria > Pseudomonadati > Pseudomonadota > Gammaproteobacteria > Alteromonadales > Shewanellaceae > Shewanella > Shewanella sp. SW1. The sequence goes on from NZ_JAKKSG010000005.1 coordinate 158,299, forward strand.
AGCCAAGACTGCAAATCGATTAACCAAGGGCGGTCAGTCACGGGCAGTTCTAAAGGCTGCCAATGGATATCACCTTGGCACCGGATCTTGCCCTTGATCTGTTTATCGTAGAAGAACTGCCGCACGTGATCCGGAGTCATCAAAATATAGGCGGCACCGTTGGGGGCATTGGGATCAAACTGCCAAGTGACGGGGTTTTTACCCTCATTAAAACCTTGCTCTATTTCAGGTTTACAGGCACTCGCTAATGCGGCTGACATGGGAATATACAGATTATGACCATTGTCAGTTACAGGTTTTATCCCTTGGATAGCACTGATTTCAGCTTTTGATGACTCAAGATCCTGATAGAGGAAGCTATCAAGGCTTGAATTGCCAAACTCGCTTAGGGGATTGGCCAGATTTTGGTTGTAGTCGGTAAAGGTCACAAAGCGGATGTTCTTGGTTTGGCTTAACTCCGGCTGTGGCTGGTTCTCTACGATTACAACGGTTTTAGGGATCTCATCTAGCTTAAGTAACAGGGCGCGGGTGCTAAGGTGATGAGGATCATCGACACCGATTAATTCCCCCAGTAGTTCCTTATCCGTCACTGTTAACCATTGGGGATAATCACCATCGCGACGGGCTTCGGCCATCCTTCCTTTAAATTGCTGAAAAGGAAGGTTAATGTTTTGAGTGCTACTCTGCTTTATTACGACTTTAAATAGCTTTGCCTCGGCGTCGAGCACCTGAATTGTGAGGCTCGCATCGCCGAAGGCGTAAGGATTCGCGACCAGTTCATCCCACGACTTTTCGACTATCTTATTGCTTTCGGGGATAAGGGTCAGCTTGGCGGTGATATGGTCTATCTGTTTGAGTTTATTGGCGGTGTTGTCCCAGCCTGTGGCGATAAGATCCACCGAAGACTCAATCGAGCGGTTGAAATTCATCGCCACACCTCTGCTGTGCTGCCAGAAGTGAATGTCTATCGGATTTCCGCTGGCATCAAAGGCGGCTAAGTCTTCATAATTCACATTAGCAACCACATATCGCGGGCTCATATTATGCACAAAGCGCAATTGCAGCACTTCTGGCGTGTCAGCGCCCCATGGGCCAATATTATCAAGAATACCTTGCTGATCAGGTAATAAGGATTTTATAAAGTCCTTATCATGGGCTTTATATTCCCGCGGAGCATCGCTAATAGGGTAGAGTTCTTTTTGCATATCATCTATATCACGTTCGGCATCGTAGCGAGCGTCGGCATGCCAAAGCATGTTCATGATATAAGGGCTATCCTTGGGCGCCATGGCGATGCGGCGGGTAAGAGTACTGCCTTGCTGCACTTCTTGTTGAAAAAACGCCATGCTCTCTAACCAACCGGTTTTGCGGTTAAGCTCGAACTTTCCATAGGCCTTAAAGTTGTCTTTCTCACCTTGTACTACTGCAAATAACTTATCTTCGGTCACTTGCTCAACCGTCCAAGTTAGGCGTGCATCCATGGGGGCGCTGATGCTATAACCGACCCTAGGCTCAAGCACCACAGGCAAGGTTGGAGCTTGTTTAAACAAGCTATTAAGATTCACCCAGTGGTCAAATAATTCCTTGATATCTTTTTGATCCATCTTGGCAATGGGAGTCAGTTGGCGGACTTCACCATTGTTAAATTCCACATTAAAGCCATCTTTAACCAACTGAAAGATTTCATTAGAGTTACCTTTAGGGTCGATATTACTCACCGGAATCGGCATGCCATAATCGCTAATTTGCAGCATATTAGGTTGGATAAAAAAACGGGCGTTATGGGTTAACGGCGTTGTTAAGCTGGTCGCCTTACCCTCTGCATTCTGTAATTGGTAATCCAGCAGCAGTCGTGCCTGCAGCACTTTGCGGGTTTCAAAGCCATCATTGAGGTTTATGGTGGAGATAATCTGATATTCACGTTCTGTGGGGATGTTGGTATTAACTGAATTGGAGGGTGACGTTGAGTTATCGCAGGCGGTTAACAAGAGTGTTATACCTGCCATTGTCAGTGTGATTGCGGCGTTAACTGCCTTGTATTTCACTATGGCCATTCGTACTCCTTTGGCTACACATGTTATTGAAATGTAAACTAATTAATCTTTTTCTGGCGACATTATACACAAAAAATATCTGAGGCATAAAAGAAAACCCAAACCAAGCTTGCTTGATTTGGGTTTGTGTTGATCGCGGTTTTGCTGCGCGAGAGTGGCTAACTTAGTGGCTAACTCAATGGTGAGATGAGTGCCTAAAAAAGCCCAAGCTGATGGATTACAGCGAGAGGATCACGCTGGCAATTGCTGCACTCATGAGGTTGGCAAATACACCCGCGGCAATGGCGCGAAAACCATTACGGGCGATAAATTCGCGGCGTTCTGGCACCATGCTACCCAGTCCACCGATCAAAATTGCCATAGTGGAAATATTAGCGAAACCACACAGGGCGAAAGTCACAACGGCCTGAGAATGGGCGCTCAGTTGGTCTTCGACTTTCATTAACTGGATGAAGGCTACAAATTCATTCACTACGATTTTTTGGCCAATGAGTGAGCCTGCAGTAATGGCCTCATGCCAAGGAATACCCAGCAGCCACGCCATAGGGGCGAACAGATAACCGAGTAAAAATTCGAAGCTTAACTGGTAACCGAACCATTCACCCACAGCGCCTAACATGCCATTCAGTAGGGCGATAACACTGACAAAGGCCAGTAGAGTGGCGCCAATCCCGACAGAAATCCGCATGCCAGACATAGCGCCATCGGCTAAGGCTTCAACCACATTGGTGGCGCGTGGCAGTTCGACTGAGGTGATTTCATCGGCACTATTTTTGTCATTGTCGCTAGGCGGCATGAGGATTTTAGCCATCAACAGACCCGCGGGTGCCGACATAAAGGCGGCGGCAATCAAATAGTTAAGATCGACACCTAAAGCGGCATATCCGACTAAGGTACCGCCCGCGACTGAGGCTAAACCACAGCTCATGACCGCGAAGAATTGCGAATCGCTCATGTGCTTTAAATAAGGTTTGATCACCAGCGGCGCTTCAATCATGCCGACGAAGATGTTTGCCGTGGCAGATAAAGACTCGGCGCGGCCCGTGCCCAGTAAACGCTGCAGACCACCACCAATAATGTTGATCACCTTAGGCATTAACCCAATATGGTATAAGGCTGAAATCAGTGCCGAGAAAAAGATGATGATACCTAACACATTGATTGCAAATACGAAGCCGACTTTACCCGTGGCGAGATCCCCAAACAGGAAGCCAATCCCTTCGTTGCCATAGGCTATCACGCTCGACACGCCCGCCGTAACAGACTGTAATACGGCCTTACCCGCAGGGACGTAGAGCACTAACAGGGCAAATATAATTTGTAAGCCTAGGGCTAAAATCACAGTGCGGTAGGGAATATTCTTGCGGTTCACTGACAGTAACCAAGCAAAAAACAAGATACTAATCATGCCTAATATCGCGGTCATAATGGGTTTATTCTTTTGAGTGATAGAAGAAGTCGCGCATTGTAGGCCGAGTCAGCGTAAGGGCAAGTCGCGGGCGTTACTGGGCTGTTACGATAAAAGTGTCGAAAATAGCAACTATTTAAGTTGCTGTTTATGCAGGATAATAAAAAAGATTTCGGCTACTGTTGCCCAGAGGAAATAATATTTGTGCCTGTGGCAATAATCGAAATCACGCCACAGACGACTTTAGGCTGGTGTCGTAGTCAGTGCTGGTTTGAAATGCAGCTTAAGTGACAGTCTTACCTAACCAAGGTTTGAGCTTTTTATCCCAGTAGGGCGGGTGGCCGATATGGGACTTTAAACATTCGATAATCACTTTGTACTTAGTCGGTAAATGGCGCCGCCTTGGGTAAACCACATAGACGGGCATCTGTTGCAGTGGTTTCCAATCGGGTAAGAGTTGGATCAGTTTTCCGCTTTGAAACTCATCACTGAGTAAATACGTGGCCACATAGCCTATGCCGCGCCCTGCAATCACGGCATTGCGCACGGCTTCGGCTAAATCGACACGGTAATTCCCCGCCACATTGACGGTTTGCTCAAGGTCATCCTTAGCAAAACTCCATCGATCATAATTACGGCTTTTACTTTGATAGATAACACAATTGTGCTGAGCTAACTCCCGTGGATGGTGTGGCACGCCGTGCTTGAGTAAATAATCGGGGGAGGCGACCACTACAAAGTTAGTCTCGGCGAGATGCTGGGCGATATAACCTTCGTTCAGCTGTTCATGGTTAGTGATCCACAGATCGAGTCCTTCCTCTAGCATGTCGGCCTTATGGTCGAATAGGCTTAGCTCAAATCGTAATTCGGGATACTTTTCCTGCAACACTTCCAGCGCGGGGATGATGTGTAAGGTGCCAAAGGATTGAGAGGAACCGAGGCGAATCGTGCCGCTAATGTCGTCGCGGGCATCCAGCATCATGGCATCGGCATTTTGCGTTGCTTCAAACACTTGCTCACAATAACGCGCAAATTGCTGGCCCGCGTCAGTTAACACTAAGGTGCGAGTGGTGCGCTGCACTAACAGCAAATTCAGCTCAGCTTCCAACGCGCCAATTTGCTTGCTGACATAGGAGGTCGAGGTTTTTAACTTAGCTGCCGCTTGGGTAAAACTGCCACTGGTCACCAGAGTGTGGAATATCACCATCTGGCTAGCTCTATGTTGTATCACGCTAGGCCCTCTAGAATCTAAATCGCTATTTTAAGCTAGCCTTGCCCTAACCGACAGCCGTTTGTGCCGATCGTGTGCTATTTCAAAACAAACTTACCAAACGGCACACGTTAAAGTCAGTTGCCCTAAGTGCGATTCTTACTTTACTCTTGAGTTAAATCTTAACACCCACAAGCTAGGGAAGACGTGTTACCTGTGGTTAGCTTGTTCAATGGAGGAATAACGATGACACAGCAAGACAAGCAAGCCTTAGCAGAAACAAGTCAGATACATGCCCAGAAAGTACAACCGATACCGCAGGAAGCCTTTGACTGGTATGACGAATATGCCCATGGCATTATCGATCGCCGTGAGTTTATGGGGCGGCTCGCAGGACTGGTGGCGCTTGGTTTCACCATGACTATGCTCACGGGCGCACTTTTGCCGAACTATGCCCTCGCTGAGCAAGTCTCCTTTAACGATCCCAGTATTCAAGCCAGCTATGTTAAGTTTCCCTCACCAAATGGTTACGGTGAAGGGCGCGGCTACTTAGTCATGCCCGATGAGTTATTGCTCGCGGGCAGTGCCGCAGGTGAGCCGAAAACCTTAGATCTCAGCAAAAAAGCCGCTGTGGTATTAGTGGTGCACGAAAATCGTGGCCTTAATCCCTATATCGAAGATGTGGCTCGTCGATTAGCGGCGCAGGGTTATATCGCCTTCGCCCCCGATGCGCTTTATTCCCTCGGTGGTTATCCGGGTAATGATGATGCGGGCCGCGCCATGCAAAGCAGTTTAGACAGAGCCAAAATCGAGCAAGACTTTATTGCCGCAGCGCAGTTTTTAAAAGCCCACCCCCAAAGCAATGGCAAACTCGGTGCCGTAGGTTTTTGTTTTGGCGGCTATATCGTCAATATGCTGGCCGCCACGATTCCCGATGAACTCAATGCAGGCGTACCTTTCTATGGCACACCAGCCGCTGCGGAACTGCGTAGCCGAGTAAAGGGGCCACTTATGTTGCAATTTGCTGGGCTCGATCAGCGGGTAAACGACACTTGGGCCGAGTACGAAACCCAGCTAAAAGCCAACAAAGCCGATTATGTCGCTTATCTTTACCCAAATGTGAATCACGGTTTTCATAACGACTCCACTGGCCGATACGATAAAGCCACCGCCGAACTCGCTTGGGCGCGCAGCTTAGCCTTCTTCGATACTCGACTGCGTGGCTAAGTGAAAGTGAAGCTCCGCTTACTCTGATCCCGCTTACTTTGATTAAGTCGATGAGTGACCGATTCATGCGCGCTATATCATTCAAGCAAAAGCCGACTCTAGAGTCGGCTTTTATTTTAAATCTCCCACATAACTATGCGGCTTTTATCTTAAATCTCCCACATACCTATGTGGGTTAGTCGTGCTCGAGGATCACTTCTTTTAAGCTTTGGATGGTTTTCACATCGAGATTACCAGCTTGTGTGCTCCAGGTGAGTCTTAGGTAATTGGCTAAGTCTTTAATCTGCTCGTCGCTTAACTCATCAGCATATCCCGGCATGGCATAAAAGCTGGTGGTAGCGTTGTAATGCTGGCTTTGAATACCTTTTAGCATCACGGCGACGATATTGTGCGGACTCGCTTTATCTAAGGTGGCGTTACCTGCCATCGCGGGCGCGACATTAGGACGACCTTCACCATTTTGGCCATGACAACCGGCGCAGTAACCTTTGTAGAGCGTATAACCTGGCAGTTCAGGTTTATGGCCGTTAAAGGTGAGCGGATCCGGTTTAAGATCATCGTCGTTATCGAGCAGATAACTGCTTACCGCGCGCATATCATCATCGGTTAAGTGGCTAAAGCTGTGATACACCACGGGATACATGCCGCCAAAGACGGTGCCTTTGCGGGAATAGCCTTCGGTAAATAGCGACTTAAGATCCTCATGGGTCCAGTTTTGCCTGTTAAGCTCAGCGGGGCGAATGTCCGATGCCTCTAGCCCTTCGATAATCGCGCCCTCAAAGTGCTTGTCCTGCTCCATGGCAAACAGCGTGTCTCTTGGGGTGTGGCATTCACCGCAGTGCCCTAGGGCATTGACTAAGTAATTGCCGCGGTTCCAATGCTCACTTTTTTCCTTGCTCGGGGTAAATTCCTTAGCATCGTGTGCGACTAAGTTCCAAGCTTTTAGGCCAAAACGCAGGTTAAACGGAAAGTACACATCATTGTCGCGATTAGCTTGCTTGATAGGTTTAGTACTCATCAGATAGGCATAAATCGCCTGAGTGTCTGCGTCCGTGAGCAGGCTGTAGGAAGTGTAAGGCATAGCAGGATAAAGGTTGCCGTTGACGCCAACACCGTGGTGCATGGCATCAAAAAACTCCTCGTAACTGTATTTGCCAATCCCAGTTTCTTTATCTGAGGTGATATTGGTTGAGTACACAGCGCCAAAGGGGGTTTCGAACGGCAAACCGCCCGCGAGTTCGCGACCGCCGACCGCAGTATGGCAGGCCACACAGTCGCCTATCTTCATCAGATACGCGCCGCGTGCGATGTCGTTATTCGTATTGCCGCCTTCATCGGCAACGCTGCTGGAACAGGCGAGCAAACCTAGCCCTAAACTCAGGAGTAGATTGTGGCTCAACAGATTTTTTATCCTACTAATGTGCGGGAAATAGCGCGAGAAATGGCGCAGATTGGCTGATGTCATCACAGGGTTAGCCCCTTAGTTTTGAGGATCAGATCTTTGACCGCCGCATAGTATTTTACGTAGCCAGTACAGCGGCATACGTGTTCACTCAAGGCATCTTCAACGACTTTTTCAACTTGATCTTTAGCGATAGGTTGTCGCTCTAATCGCTCAAGCAGTGCGGTTGATTCGTTGACAAAGCCCGAGGTGCACCAACCACATTGAAACGAAAAGTGCTCTAAAAAAGCCTCTTGCACTGGGCTCAGGGCGGTGATTTCGCCAAGGGAGTTTTGTCTAGCATGACCTTCGACAGTGCGGACGCGTTTACCATTAAAACGCTCTACACCATTGATGCAGGTACGAACCACTTCACTCATGCCTTGCTCGTCGTCGACGATCACTGTACAGGCGTGGCATACGCCTGCGCCGCAACCAAACTTAGTGCCTGTGAGGTTCAAGTATTCATGTAGAAACTCAATCATCATCACACCATCGGCGACTTCAATCGGGCCTACGGCTTGGTTATTAATGGTCAGTTTAATAGACTGGCTCATGCCATGGCCTCCTTAATTTTTTTCGCTGTCATAGGTAAATCGTAAAAGCGGACATGGATTGCTTGATACACGGCTTCAATCAGCGCCGCGACCACAGGGATCATCACCACTTCGGCGATACCACGGCTGGGATCGTTATCAGATAACTGCGGCAATATGGTATGACGTTGATCCCACACGCCCACATGCCGCGCTAGCGGCACCTGATAGCGATTGAGGTTCCACGTACCATTGCCAGCGCCTGCTTCAAATGGCGGTAAGCCTTCATGCAGTGCATGGCCTATTCCCATCGCAAGGCCACCTTGAATTTGCCCTTCGACTAATTCTTTAACAATCACTTTGCCCGCCTCTAACCAAGTATGAGAACTCAGTAGCGTGACTTCGCCATTGCCTTCGTTTACGGCCACTTCAACCAAAGTGGCGCAGGGGGCGTAGTAAGTCACCATGGCATTGTTCAGTTCGGCTCTGGGATAACTTATGGCTTGACGATCGATCAAGTGATAGCCGTTAGACTTCATGCTGGCTTGGCGCGCTTTGATACTCATAGTCGTGTCGGAGGTGGCCGCAAACGTCGCGTTCCCTTCGCCGTATTGCAACGCCAGCGCATCGAGTGCTAAACGTTCTTTAGTGCCAAGAATGTCGAAATCGGCTTCGGCCCAAGCCCAGCGATTAAAGGCATGGCCCATCACGCCGACCACTAAACCCATATCGTGGGCGCGTTTAGCGAGAATATCTAGCGACAATGGCGGAAAGCCCAAGGCGGTTAGCTTGCCATCGACCCAGCGACCATCCCGTGAGTTATGCAAATTAGTTGAGCCCATTGGCGTATTAAAATACAACTCGTTCCAAATCGATACCGCTGCAGGCCATAGGCCGTGGCGATAGATAATATCGGCGGCGATGCGGCTGACATGGCTTTGGTAATAGGCCGACATAGACGCCGACGATGCCATAGCTTTAACCGGTGTCCAGCGTGGATTAGCCGCCATTTCATCTTGGCGTTGCTGCGAAATAATATAAGGATTATCGGTTTGCACTAATTGCATCGCATCCCAAATATCCACTTCGGCGAGTTTTACCTCATCGGCAAAGTTGCCAAGGGCATCGCTGATCACCACAGCTTGGGAGGTTTGCGTGCCTGTGCCCATTTCGATAAAGCCGATTTCTAGGGTGATTTTTCCGTCTTTAGCTAGGCGAACCGCCGCACTTGGCGCTGCTGCACCCGTACCATAATCTTTGGTGGCGATACCAAAACCGACGCCGTAACGCATCCCTGGATGTTTGGCCTCATAGTCCTTTTTATTCACCGCGCGGTTTTGCCACACGGGAGCTTGCTCGGCCATGTCGAGCATTTCGCGGTAACGTAAAGTACCGTTAGGAATCGCGCCTTGAGTATTGCGCTGGCCGGATTCCATCACGTTGGCGGCGCGCAGTTTAAAGGGATCAACCTTTAGCTCGTCGGCGATCTCATGGATCATACATTCCATCGCCGTCATCGATTGCAGCGTGCCATAACCGCGCATCGAACCCGCATCTGGGTTACGCGACGCATAGGCTGTGGCGATAATATCGTTGCGCGGCGTGTAGTAAATGCTTTGCATCGCTGTTGCGCCAACCGAGGTCACAGACGGGGTAAAGTTGACTCGTCCGCCGCCATCGACTGTCATCTGCGAAGTTAAGGCTTGGATTTTTAAGGTCGATTTATCCACCGCTAAGCGGCTTTTCATGATGAACGGATGACGCTTAAGGCCAGACTGGAATTGTTCGAATCTGTCATTGGCGAGTCGGATTGGTCCCTTGGCATAAACGGCCGCGATCACGCCGTAATAAGGAAATATCGAATGGTCTTTCGCGCCAAATCCACCGCCGATATAGGGCGAGTGCACCACAAGATGTTTTACCTTGCCTGCCAGTGGGCTAGATAACAGCATGTGCACTGCCATCTCTTGAAAGTCCTGCGGCGACTGCGAGGTAATCACAGTATGAAAGGTTTGGCTAGCCGCATCATACCAGCCGTTAAAGGCTTCGGGTTCCATCATCATAGGATCGATGATCTGGGTGCGATATTCCCGTTCTAACACTTGCCATTGTTGATTGGCTTGGGCGCTAGCAATCTGCTTATCTATCTCACCCGCATAATAAAGCCCGCGCTCAGACACAGTCCCTTTGGCATTCGGATTGCCTAACCATTCTGGTTTGCGATCTTTTACGCTAGGGAAAAACAGCCCATCGTGGAGCGGGCTATATAAATCTTCCCTTGCGCCATTTTCACCTTCAACTCGAATAAGGCGCCAGCTGGCGTACGGGTCTTTCGAGTCCGATACAAACGGCGTTTGCTCACCAAAGCGCAGTAAGGTCTGGTCAAATTGCAGCAAGGACTTAGCTTGCTTAAAGGCGGGGAAACTGTCGAACAACAATATCGCCACCGCATGACCTAAGTAGTCAGCGGTTTGCCCCTCGGCCAGTAACATATTGTCACCGTAAAAATCGGGCAGCTTGATTTTATCACGGGCCAGATCGGCCGCAGTGATCACTTTATAGGGCTTAGCCGAAGCGGGCAGGTGGTCGAGTGAAAAGCCTTGATAAACATGGGAGGCATCGGCGGCGCGAAGTATAAAAGCGTAACCTTGCTGCTTGGGCCAGCCCTCCATGTCCATAGCGCGGTAATCACGGCCATAGACTTTTTGGCCTGTGACTTTCGCTATGCCGTCGTTACGAAACTTAGGTTTGGATTGACCATTAACCTGAGTTTGCCATTGGGCTGCCAGTTCAGGTGAGACAATCGCCGCATTCGCGCGACTCATTTCCCACAACAAAGGGGCCGAATATACGGCAACCCCGCCAATCACACATTGCTTAATAAAGGTCCGGCGTGACGTATTAGATGGTTCCATATCTCAACCTCAGTTGTGCTTCCGTGTAATATCAGCCGCGCTGCATGGTATCGCCCGATATAAGCTTGTTGTCGATCGACTTTTTATTGATTGTTGCGACATAGCTTTGATAAACACTGAATGTAAATTTACATTAGCCACGTTAGCATGTAGGGCCGAAAATGCAAATTTAGGCGGTTAATCGTTGCAGTTTTGACCAAGCTAAATCAGAGTGTAAAACCCGTGTTATCAGGCTTCTACAGTGATGTTCGTACTGTGATTCAACTCAGTTACGTTATGCCTGAATTTTGCTCAGTGCTCTTTGCGCAGAGCCCTTGAGCAATGCACTCAATTGGGGCTTATTTGCATGTCGAAATATGACCATTTGCCAAAACAAGACCGCCTCACACAGCGAGACTTCATGCCACTGCAAAATCAAGAGATAGTGTTATTTGATGGCGATTGGTTTAGTCACATGCATTCATATCAACATTATTAAATCAGTGCTTGCTTAATTACTTGATTTATAATGCTAAAGTTATAGACAAGTGTACGCTATGTCGCTATCTTAGGTTTTTAACAAGGATGAGCTTTAATCGCGTACCCGCGATTCGAGTCACTTGCATCAGGACGATGTGTCTTTTCTCTTTCTTAGATACCCAACTCCTCCTGCAAATTCGTGAATATGCTTTGGCACTTATACTTGTTGCCATAGTGCTTATTGGCATTGTGCTCAATGTTCAGCAGTGGACGTTTTGAGTTGGTGCAACCTTGTTTTGATCGATTGATGGCTTGGCTGACGAATGTTGGCGAAGTGCGGTAGCCATGGGGAAGCTTTGTCGGTTCGCAATTTGTCGATTTACAAAATAGTGAACTGGTAATTTTGCGGCCTAGCGGCCGAGGTGAATCAAGGTCGTGGGTCTTCAACCCACACCCGACCAAGAGGGGATCAACAGCAATTCCCTCTTGGATCTCCCTTGCCGCCCCCCAACGGAGTTGAAAGCCCCTTGTGCTCATTGGCAAATTTGCTATCGCTTCCGAAGGATGCGTCCCTGCACCTGCGAAAGCTAGCTCGCCATCCATGGCGAGACTCACGCAATTTGCCTATTCGCCCTGCGGCAACTCCGAGGGGAAATGTATTCTGCGGCTACTGTGTTCGCTTAGTATTTGGTGTGATTAAAGTTTTGATACAGGGCTTCATAGGTGCAGTCAGCAACATCTTAATGTTGCTCGGATTTTAACGGCATAAATCGCATTTCTATCGGTAATGGACTTTGGAAGTTAGGGATGAAATCAGTTTTACAAATTACGTTGGGTATCTTGTTAGCGGGTTTGGTCACTTTGTTAGTGCGAATTGGCTATCTGAGTTATGTCGAATACCGACTGACACAAGGGCTTAATGAGTTTGCTATGCAACAAAAGCAAACGGAACTTGCTCGCCAGCTTGCTGAGTATCAGGTTCAGCAAGAGTTACAGCAAAATGCGGCTGAAAAATCCAGACTAGCCAAACAAAACGAGGCCGCTCGAATACGCAAAGCCGAAGCATGGCGCAAGTATTATCTAGTCCCCGAAGACTGTAAAAACTTTAATTCCGATGAACACATGGTCAATTGCATCAACCACAAAGCCGATGCAAAAGCAGAATTTGATAGGTCGTATGATTCAGGGGAATTGGTATTACCGCAGTAATGGAATAGAGCTCGGAAGAAACGAAGTTTTAGTTAATCGGCTATATTTTTTTAATTATAAGGATAAACGATTTGGAAAGTGAATTAATTAACATTTGTTATGAAGGTGAATCAGGGGTCTCTGATATCCGAACCTTAATATATGATGGACTACTTCATATTTCATTAAAGGATGTTTTGGTTACTTTAAACAGGGAAAATAGAGAACTAAATGAGAACCATATTCCAAAAAATATGGCTGGACTACTTAAATCTCAGTTAGAAACTCTCGAACCTGATGAATATATTTCCATTCCTGTAGGAAATGCAACATTCAAAGGTGAAACTGAAGTTTTTGTTACTCAGCCGGGTCTATATCGAGTTTTATCTAGTGATAGAAGTATGGCTGGTAAACGATTCCAAAAATGGTTATATCATGAAGTAATTCCATCCTTAACTAAACATGGTGTGTATCCTCCCCCGCCAGAAACAAAGGGATCGTTACTGACACAAATGGCTGAAGTTGTTGCTCAAAACTCTAGAATGATTGCAGACTCATTGGCGAGGCAAGATGCAATTGAACAAGATGTGATCGAAGTAAAAAATCAGCTGGGTCATGTAGTTAAAAAAATTAATTCTCTAGACGTATCTTCGAAAATAGATGAATTCATTGTCACCGTTAGAGAAAGATGCAACGAATTAGATATGGAATTAGATAGTGTAACTGAGGAACACCTTGTTGCTTGGTGCGATAACTTGAGCTTAAATAAAAATAAAAGGATTAGACGGTGTGCATCAGGTAATTGGTTAAACAGTAGATATGATTTGTTAATTATTGATGAGGCAATTTCATTGGTTTTAAATTATAAATAAAAACTAGCTGTAATAATTTAATTGCAAGTGAGTTTATGTGATTTTTTAGACATTTTATTAAATTCAATACTTTGCATTGAGTTTTCATACTAAGTTGCATGATGATGTAATAGTGGCATCATAGTTATTTTATTAGAATGATAGTTTGAGAGGTTTACAATGGTAGATTTATCTATGAATGTTAATAGGCTTTATTATTCAAATTCTGATGGGCATCAACAACGTATCCTAAGGGATTTTGTTAATCTATTTTGTAATAATTTTAATCTAGAGCTTTCTTCACCTCAGTCTAAAGTATTTTTCGAAAAGTTTAGAATTCCTAATGAGCGCGAGTTATATGGTATTTTCGTAAAGTCTTGCTTGAAATTTCAAGGCGATGTGGGTTTCATTGCAACCGAACTACAGGTTGGGCGGGAGGGTTCGAGTGTTGGACGTGTTGACTTTTTACTTTGCTATAAAGATGTACATTTTTTAATTGAATTTAAAGTCGCTCGTATTAATATTGCAAAAGATATTTCAACGCTATCTAATATTCCAAAAGTATTGCAGCCTTGGGAAAGTGCATGTGATCAAATGAAACGTCTGAATATTGAACAAATTGAAAGTGACTTGAATTATAAATATATTCGGCTACCTATAGTAGTCTATCTATATGTTAGTAATAAAGATGAAGATCTCGTTAATGATATTGCATCGGCAGTATCAATAAAGCATAAAAAATTGATTGAGGCAATCGATGATAGGCTACTTCCAAAGGTAACATTAGAATATACTAGCCCATTTGATAATTCATGGAGATGTCATAAACGCCGTAGCACATCTAAAATTGAGGGTGCTACAACTTGGTTGTATGGCTTCTCAGTTCTTGCGACTGAAATTATTGTTGAATAAATTTTTTCAACAATAAATTGTTTTTTTTGAATGGTGAGTTAGATATGCATTTCATTTTTAAATGGAATGCAAAAACAAAAAATATTGGATTCACCAATCCTTATTTAAACTATAATTTTTCGCCTATTACTTTACTCGATGCAGAAATGGTATAACGCTCTCACTATTATTGAAAATACACGGTTTCGATTTTTTAAATCTCGATTAGTAATAACTAAGCTTGAGTTTTTGGAGGTTGATTGAAGTTTTTAGTGATTATTTTCGGCATAGCTGTGTTGATATATATGCATGGAAGTGGGTTGTCTGTTGATAGCAAATGGTGGTGGGATTTACTGTTATCTTTCAATGTAAAAGCATTAAGTGAAAACTTGGGGATAGTTGTATTTTGCTTTTGGATACATCTTCCACTGATGATCATATTTTCTTTAGTATGTGCTTTGATTATTAATCGAGTTGGGTATCCAAGGTATTTTATTTACTCTGTGTTAGGTACTTCATTTTTTACATTTGTTGTGCTGCCATCACTGCCTGTTTTCGATGTGTTATTAGCTGGCGGGATGAGTCCATTACGTTTTATCGATATCTTTGTAAAAACACTCATGTTTCTGACCTTGTTCTTTGTTTTTAATATACTTGTGAAAAATTATAAAAGTTTGAATTTATTGGGTTAACTTCACTTTCAAGACGTTTCGCTGACTGTGTTTATTGATTTATTTTAGGGATGATTTAAGAGTTTTTTATGAAAAAAATTAGTTTTTTGGGTATGAGCATAGTGCTTGCTTTGACACTTGTTATCGGCCTTGCTGTTGATTTTTTGGTTGAATTTAAGTCTGAATCGATTTTTATGCAGATGAATATTTTTAGCTTTAAATTATTGTTTTCTTTACTTAGCATGCTCTGTGTGCATATTGCTATTGCAGTCACTTTTAATTTGAAACTGTTACCTATGCTTATAGGTAAAGATTATCCGTCAAATTACTTTAAATGGTCTAAATTTCGACTTATAGAAGTTTTATTTTTATTTAACTTATGGGCTATGGGTCATCTTCAATATTTCACTGTCGTAATAGTTAATTTAGCTTTGGTTGAGTTGATACACTTATATTTAGTTTATAGAAGTATCAATAATAAGCTTGAGTCTACTATATAAATTGGTAAGTTGAGGGTAATAAGGCTTGTGGCGTTGGCATAATTCTTTCAATGCGAAAAGTTAACTCTAATCTCACAGAAGTTCACCGATCCCCTGCGAAGTTGCTGAAGGGCGTTGAAGAAAATAGCGTGACGCAGACAGGACGTCTGCGTAGCTTTCGGGGGGAAGGGACGCCCCATCGGAAGCGTTAGCTATTTTCGAATAAGCACGAAGCCACTAATCAATGCATGTAACTTCGTTAGGGGCGTCTTGGAGAATCCAAGGAGGATAGGACGAGCAGTCCTCCTTGGTCGGGTGTGGGGTGAAGCCCCACGACTTTAACGCTTAATTCAAACGAAGTTTGAAAGTTTAAGCCCTGCGGGTGATTGCAGATCCCAATCACTCGGGATCATAATCCAACACTGGCGCCAGCCACTTCTCCGTCTCTGCGATAGTCATCCCTTTACGCTTGGCATAATCTTCCACTTGATCGCGGCCTATGTTACTCACGCCAAAGTAGCGGGATTTCGGGTGGGCGAAATACCAGCCCGATACTGCCGCTGTGGGGAACATGGCGTAGCTTTCGGTGATATTCAAGTCGATGGTTTCATCGGGCTTGAGCAAGTCCCATAACAAGCCTTTTTCTGTGTGGTCTGGGCATGCTGGGTAACCCGGTGCGGGGCGTATACCTTTGTATTTTTCGCGGATTAAGGCTTCATTGCTTAACTGCTCGTCGGCCGCATAACCCCAAAACTCTTTACGTACCCGTTCGTGCATCCGCTCGGCAAAGGCTTCGGCCAAACGGTCGGCTAAGCATTTGAGCATGATGGCGTTGTAGTCGTCGTGGTTGGCTTCAAAACGCGCCACATGTTCGTCTATGCCGTGGCCTGTGGTCACCGCAAAGCCGCCCATGTAATCGGCGACGCCTGAGTCTTTTGGCGCAACAAAGTCAGATAGACAGAAGTTGTCGTTACCGACACGCTCAAGCTGCATCCGCAGGTGATGTGTGGTCATTTCAACTGTGGTACGCGACTCATCGGTGTACAGCTCAATGTCGTCGTAATTAACGGTATTGGCAGGGAATAAGCCGATAACCGCTTTCGCCGTGAGCCACTTTTCTTCGATGATTTGCTTGAGCATGGCCTGACCATCGGCGAACAGCTTTTGCGCCTCAACGCCCACCACTTTGTCGGTGAGGATTTCGGGGTAATGGCCATGTAATTCCCACGAGCGGAAAAACGGTGTCCAGTCGATACGCTCGACTAAGTCTTCTAATGGATAATTATCAAATACTTGGCGACCGAGCACGTTTGGCGTGAACGGGGTGTAGTTGGCCCAATCGTGTTGGCAACGGTTTTCGCGGGCCGCTTCGAGTGACACAATTTCTTTGCGTTTAGCCTGTGATAAACGTTTAGTGCGCATGTCATCGTATTCGGCATAGGTTTCGTCGATTGTCGCTTGGCGAGTCTCGTTGTTGATGAGTTTACTTACCATAGGCACGGCGCGGGACGCATCGGCGATATAAATGGCGCCATGGGGATAATGGGGCGCAATCTTCACCGCTGTGTGGATTTTTGAGCAAGTGGCGCCGCCGATAATCGCCGGAATGGTTAAGCCTTCGCGGTGGAAGGTTTTCACGTTATGCACCATCTCGTCCAGACTCGGAGTGATGAGGCCCGACATGCCGATGATATCGATATTGTGTTCTTTCACGGCGTCGAGAATTCGCTCCACCGACACCATCACGCCTAAATCGAATACCTCAAAACCGTTACAGGCGAGCACCACGCCGACGATATTCTTGCCGATATCGTGCACGTCGCCTTTTACCGTCACCATCAAAATCTTGCCGTTAGATTGGCCTTCGACCTTTTCTAGCTCGATATAGGGGTTTAAGTAAGCCACGGCTTTTTTCATTACCCGCGCCGATTTCACCACCTGCGGCAGGAACATCTTGCCCGAGCCGAATAAGTCACCGACTACGTTCATGCCGTCCATCAAGGCGCCTTCAATCACATCCAGTGGACGTTTCGCTTCTTGGCGAGCGGCTTCGGTATCTTCATCGATAAATTCGGTAATGCCTTTGACGAGCGCATGGGATAAGCGTTGACTCACCGGCCAGCTGCGCCATTCTAAATCTTCTTTTTTACCGACCTGCGCGCCATCACCGCGGAATTTCTCCGCGATTTCAAGTAACTGCTCGGTATTGCTTGAGCCTTCAACTGGGCAGGGCAAGTTAAGCACCACGTTTTCGACCCGCACTTTAAGTTCAGGGTCGATATCGTCGTAAATGGCTAACTGACCCGCGTTGACAATGCCCATGTCCATGCCGACTTTGATGGCGTGGTACAGGAAAACGGCGTGAATCGCCTCGCGCACTGGGTTGTTACCGCGGAATGAGAACGACACGTTCGACACGCCGCCCGAAATCATCGCGTGGGGCAGGGTGGCTTTAATCGCTTTAATGGCATCAATAAAATCGACGGCATAGTTGTCGTGTTCATCGATACCGGTGGCGATGGCAAAAATGTTCGGGTCGAAGATGATGTCTTCTGGCGGAAAGCCGACCTTATCAACCAGCACCCGATAGGCGCGGGTACAAATTTCGATTTTACGCGCTTTAGTGTCGGCCTGACCTTGCTCATCGAATGCCATGATAATGGCCGCCGCGCCGTAGCGTTTCACTAAGGTGGCTTGCTCAATAAACTTGGCTTCGCCTTCTTTGAGGGAAATAGAGTTAACTATGCCCTTGCCTTGAATACATTTGAGGCCAGCTTCGATCACTTCCCATTTAGAGGAGTCGATCATAATCGGTACGCGGCTGATGTCGGGCTCAGAGGCAATCAAGTTCAAAAACTTGTGCATGATCTCGGCGCCATCGAGCATGCCTTCGTCCATGTTGATGTCGATGATTTGCGCGCCGCTTTCGACCTGCTCGCGGGCGACATCGAGCGCTTGCTCAAACTTGCCTTCTTTGATCAACTTTAAAAACTTAGCCGAGCCTGTGACGTTGGTGCGCTCACCCACGTTAACGAACAGGGATTGGGCGTCGATAGTCAGTGGTTCCAAACCTGCCAAGCGGCAAGCGACTGGAATGTCCGGCAAAATACGCGGGTCATGACGGCTCACCGCTTCGCGGATCACGCGGATATGTTCAGGCGTACTACCACAACAACCCCCGATAATATTGAGCATGCCTTCGCGCGCCCAATCTTCGATCACATTCGCCATGTCTTCTGGGGTTTCATCGTAACCGCCAAACTCGTTCGGCAGGCCTGCATTCGGATGCGCCGACACATAACACTCACTGATGCGGGATAATTCTTCCACATAGGGGCGTAATTCTTTTGGCCCAAGTGCACAGTTAAGACCGATAGATAACGGCTTGATATGGCGAAGGGAATTGTAAAAGGCTTCGGTCGTTTGGCCAGTCAGTGTGCGGCCAGAGGCATCGGTAATGGTGCCCGAAATCATGATAGGCAGTCTGTCTTTAGAATGCTGACCGAATAAGTCATCAAATACCGATTCAATCGCAAACAGCGCGGCTTTGGCGTTTAAGGTATCGAATATGGTCTCGACCATAATGATATCCGCGCCGCCCTCAATCAGTGCCTTAGTGGATTCTTTGTAAGCAGTCACTAACTCATCGAAGCTGACGTTGCGATAGCCAGGGTCGTTCACATCAGGGCTAATCGAACACGTACGGTTAGTGGGGCCTAACACACCGGCGACGTAGCGTGGAATGCCTGTGGCAGCAAAGGCTTCATCACAGGCTTCACGGGCGAGGCGCGCGCCGACTAAGTTAATTTCGGCGGACAGCGACTGCATGTCGTAGTCGGCCATGGCGATGGTGGTGGCGTTAAAGGTGTTGGTTTCAATGATGTCTGCACCGGCGTTTAAGTAGTCGGTGTGAATTTGTTTGATGATGTGAGGCTGTGACAAGACCAAGAGGTCGTTGTTACCTTTGACATCCGTATGCCAATCTTTAAAGCGTTCGCCGCGATAGTCCTCTTCTTCCAGTTTGTAGCCTTGGATCATAGTGCCCATGGCACCGTCTAAGATCAGAATGCGCTCTGCAAGCTGTTTGCGAATGTCTGCTAATATTTGGCTGGCTTTGGTTGAGGGTATCGTCATAAATAATTACCTTAAATACAGCTAAGTTAAGTCCAAAAATCGGCCATTGTTATGCTAAGTGCATTTTATTGTCGTCAGCCGACATTTTTTTGAATACTTGTTCTTAAAAATTTGTTTTGGACATTTAAACGTATAGACGTCCATAATACGCGACTTATGATTGTCAGGGCAAGGTCAAAATTGACTGACGATAATTGAGTCCTAGCGCCACTTTATCCCCAGTTTAACGGTTTTTTTGCTGGGCTAGTTGTATTGTTAGTCGTTGGACTAGGACGTAATTGAGTATATAGGACGACGGGTCTAATGTGGGGCTTCAACAAAATTTGCCATGAGTGATAGACATAGGAATACGATGAAACAAGTTCGATTGTTATTGTTGCGTCACGGCGAGTGCGAAGGCGGCGCCATTTTACGCGGCCGTGTGGATGTGCCTTTAAGTGAAAAGGGCTGGCAGCAAATGTCGGCAGCGGTTGAGGCGCAGGCAAGTACCTGCAGCGCTATCTACAGCTCGACTTCACGCCGCTGCGCCGAATTTGCCCAAGCCTTTGCCGCCGAGCTGCATTCGACGGCGGCGCTGGTATCTGAGTCAAGGCCATTGCAGGCGCAGTTTTTAACGGGTTTACAGGAAATTGATTTTGGCGATTGGGACGGTCGTCGGCTCGATGAACTGTATCAACAAGCGGGCGAACATTTAGCGGCCTATTGGCAAAACCCTTGGCAAACACCGCCGCCCAATGGGGAAACTATGGCTAGTTTCGAGTCGCGGGTGAATGGGACGATTGACCAGATACTCGCCGCCGAGTTTAAACGATTGACCCTTGACTCACATAAAATGGGTAATGAAAACAGTGCCGTTAATGAAACCGCTGACAATATGCCAACCACTCAAGTGTGGGTCGTGACCCACGGCGGGGTGATCCGTCACTTAATGGCGCGTGCCTTAGGGGTTGAACGGGCGGTGGGGTTTTATAGTCAACTCGATTTACCCGTGGCGGCCGTGGTGAGCGTTAATGTGCTGCAAGATGAACAGGGTGCCTGCTATTGGCGTTTAGATTGGCCGAGTGGGCGCAGGTGTTGAGGCCTTATTTCACTATCTCGGCGCTATCATGTAGGCGTGATTGTTTGGCGAGAATAAGCTGACATGAAAATATTCTGATTTAAACAGCATTGCCTAATGGGATAGATGTAGGATAATGCTTTTCCCTGACGTTTGAACGAGATAGCGTATTACATGCGCAATGAGTGATAACGTCGCAGAAATAGGTGTTGGGAATAGACTCTCTTTGTTCGAATCGCTCCGTTGTTTTAATTCACAGTGGCGTTGTTAACAAAGAGCATATCAACCCAAACATAATAGGGAATCGGGGAGCTGCTTGTTAGTCAGCCAGAACTGTGCCCGCAACTGTGAGTAGTTTAAAGAAGCACCTAGATTCTAGAGCCTAGCCCCTTCTTTTCTACAAGTCAGGAGACCTGCCTATTTCTGTTATCGCTGCGTGCAGCCTTAGTTCTCGAGCGGGTGACTCGAGGGAGCAGATGACAATATGCACAACCTTTTTTATACAGGTTTGGACTCGATAGGAGCGCCGCTTAGGTGAAACTTTCCGCAATCCAAACTAATAGCCCCGTGAATGACAGTGACACTAACCCGTCATTGAGCCCGTCAGTCGCGCTCAATGTGAGCCAGTTGAGCTGGTGTATCGATGGCAAAACCATTCTTTCCGATATTAACTTTACGCTGCCAACGGGGCAGATGCTGGGGCTGATTGGCCCTAACGGTGCGGGCAAGTCTAGCTTGCTGCGCTGTTTGTATCGGTTTGTTCGCCCAACTCAGGGAAAAATTACCCTTTTTGATCAAGATATTGAGCGCTTGTCGCCCAAGGCGTTTGCCTGTCGCGTTGCCGTAGTGCAGCAGGATACACCGCACTATTTTGACCTCACCACAGAGCAATTGGTCAGTATGGGCTTAACGCCCCACAAGGGTATGTTCGATACCAATTCGAGCTGTGATATTGAGCGTATTACTAAGGCTTTAGAGAAAGTAGGCTTGAGCCATAAGATGCACCAACAATATGAGCACTTATCTGGCGGTGAAAAGCAACGCGCCTTGATTGCCCGTGCCATAGTGCAGCAGCCGCAGCTTTTAATCCTCGATGAGCCAACGAACCACCTCGATGTGCGCTATCAAATTCAAATCCTCGAATTGGTGCGTAGTCTTGGCATTAGCGTGATTGCCTCTATTCATGATCTTAATTTAGCCAGTGCCCTGTGCGACAGTTTGTTGTTGATCCATAACGGGGAAGTCAGCGCTATGGGGACGCCAACCGAAGTATTAACCGAGGCGCGAATTGGCGATGTGTTTGGCGTGTGTGCTCAGGTATCGCCCCATCCACAACATAAAAAGCCCTTAATCAGCTATTTTTATGGTTACCACCATGTAGATCATGGCCTGAACGAGCGAGGCGAAGGTGGATGACTCCGGGGAGTAAACAATATTTCATCTCATATTTGGGGCGTATCGTGACACCGTTGACGAGACAACAACTGATGCTGCTCGTATTAGGTATCATCACTTTGATAACGCCTATTGTCGCGACGAGTTTTGGTGCGGCGAACATCAGTTTTATGAATGTTATTCAAGTATTTATCAATAAGGCGACGAACCTCACTCAAGCCAATGGCATGACTGAGCGCATTGTGATGGAGCTCAGGCTACCGCGCATTTTACTGGCTTTTGTGGCGGGTGCGGGTTTGTCACTGGCGGGCAGTGTGTTGCAAACCGTGACTCGCAATCCGCTCGCCGATCCCTATTTGTTTGGCATTAGCTCTGGCGCGTCCTTTGGCGCTGTGGTGATGTTGACCTTATTCACTGGCTCTGGATTTTTTGATAATGCGGGCATGGCGGCACATTCTGGGCTTTTTAGCGGTTCGGGCGCCTTGTCTGGATTACTTTGGTTTAGCTTGCCCTTGGGCGCTTTTATTGGCGCGAGTTTGTCGGTGCTAATAGTGCTGGCTTTGTCTGGGCTTGGGCTCAATAGCCAAGTGGAGCGCATGCTGCTCTCTGGTGTGGCGACCTCCTTTATGTTCGGCGCATTAACGAGTCTGCTACTGTATTTCGCCAGTCCGCAGGCGACAGCCTCTGTGCTGTTTTGGAGTTTAGGCAGTTTTGCAAAGGCCAGTTGGTCCTTGTTAGTACTGCCAACACTGGTGATTGGCGCGAGTTTATTCATTATTTTAGGCATGAAACGGCAGATCATGGCGTTGCAGGCGGGGGATGAAACGGCGCATACCTTAGGGGTGAATGTGCCTAAGCTGCGGCTCAATATGTTGCTGCTTTGCTCCTTGATTACCGCTATTTTGGTGGCTACCTGTGGCGGTATCGGTTTTGTCGGGTTAATGATCCCCCATACCGTGCGTATGCTATTCCCCGGTCGTCAGCCAATTTTATTAACGGCGCTGGTGGGCGGATTATTTATGGTGTGGATTGATGTATTAGCGCGCTGTTTATTGGGTAATCAAGAGTTGCCCGTGGGCATTATCACGGCCGCCATAGGTAGCATGTTCTTTTTGCTGATTTTACGTAAGCGTAGAGTCATGCCGTAAATACAAGGTCATGCCGTAGGCGCCTAGTCAGGATGTAAACCCAGAGTTAAGTCGTCATCCTAGAGTCATGTCGTAAGTGCAGACTGACGGGATAATCAGTATTTCTGTTGATATCCCACCCGCGATTGGAAATGCACAATTGGACATGTTCGTCATAGACGCGGGATGCGTTGTGGTTATTTAATGTAGATTACAAAGTGGAGTGTGGATGTCTCAGTCAGCCGTGTCTTTTCAAATAAGCCCTGTGAGTAAAGCGCAGGATCTGGTGATTCTGCAGAAAATTGATCTTAAGACTAAGCCGCCCGGCGCCTTAGGTCAGCTCGAATCCTTAGCCTTGCAGATTGCCCGCGTGCAAACGACTGATTTGCAAAAAACGGAGCAGCCACAAACGGATGTGCTCAAAATAGTCCATCCAACCATGTTAGTGTTTGCGGGGGATCATGGCATTGCCGCAGAAGGCGTGTCGATTGCCCCTAGCGAAGTGACTCATCAAATGGTGCAAAACTTTGCCCATGGCGGCGCCGCGATTAACGTTTTTTGTCGGCAGGTGGGCTTTAAGCTCGAAGTGATCGATTGCGGTATTTTAACGCCAGTTGAAGGGGTTGAAGGTATTATCGATCAACGTCTTGGCGCTGGAACGGGTGCAATCCATTTAGAGCCCGCGATGACGTTGGAAACCGTCGATAAAGGCTTTGCTATGGCGCGCGATTTGATTGAACGTCACCATCAAGCGGGTTGTAACTTAGTCGCCTTTGGCGAAATGGGCATAGGCAATACCTCCTCTGCTGCGGCCATTATGGCGGCGATTATGCAGCTGGATGTGATTGATTGTGTCGGCCGTGGTACGGGCATTAATAGCGAAACCTTAGAACGTAAATTGATGCTGATTGAGCTTGCGTTATTGCTGCATCAAAGCGCCTTAACTGGGCCTAAGTCAGTGTTAGCTTGCCTAGGAGGCTTTGAAATTGTGCAGATGACGGGAGCTATGTTAGCTGCCGCTGAACGTAAAATGCTGGTGGTCGTGGACGGTTTTATCGCGACAGCGGCGGCATTAGTCGCGGTGCAAATCGCCCCCAATGTGCGTGATTATTTGATTTTTGCCCATCAATCCGATGAGCAAGGTCATCTGCGAATGTTAGAATTTTTGCAAGCTAAACCTTTATTATCCCTAGGGCTAAGGTTAGGCGAAGGTACGGGTGCAGCCTTGGCGTTGCCGCTTATTCAAGCCTCAGTAAATTTTTACAATCAAATGGCGAGTTTTAGTGATGCGGGGATTGAGGCTGTTGTATGATGTGCTCTGCTAAGTCGCTTATTTTACTTATTTAAAATAATAGCTTTTTAGCCAACCGTTTTAATTTTAAACCTTGCAGCAAGTGTGAATTCACTAAGGATGCTTTATGTCAGAACGCGAAAGCTGGCACAAAGAGATAGATTTATTTTTAGTTGCCATGGGCTATTTTACCCGCATTCCTATGCCTAAGTGGGTCGAAGTCGATAGCGATAAGTTGAATAAGGCCAGCCGTTATTTCGGTCTCGTCGGTCTTCTGGTCGGTTTGTTAAGCGCCATAGTGTTTTGGCTGACGCAGAACTGGCTCCCCGCTGGCGTTTCTGTTCTTTTAGCTATGTTGGTTGGCGTCTTGCTCACGGGCGGATTCCATGAGGATGGCCTCGCCGATACCTTCGACGGTTTTGGCGGGGGTTGGACGGCTGAAGACAAGCTGCGGATCATGAAAGACTCGCGCCTTGGCAGTTATGGCGCACTGGCGCTGATGTTGGCCTTGCTGCTGAAATGGCAGTTGCTAGTCGAGTTGGCCCTGTACGATCCTGTCGTGGCGGGTTCAGCACTTATCGTCGCGCACACAGTGAGCCGTGTGGTATCAGCCAGTATCATCTTTAGTGAAAAATATGTCCGCGATGACGAGACCAGTAAGTCTAAGCCGCTATCGCAACATCAAGGCATTAATGAGCTGCTTATCCTGATCGCCAGCGGCGTATTAGTGCTGTTATTCCTCAAGGGGTTAGCGGCATTGTCATTGCTGTTGGTGATGATAGGACTGCGCCGTTTGATCATAGTGATCTTTAGACGCCAGATTGGCGGTTACACGGGTGATACCTTAGGCGCGGCGCAGCAAATATCTGAAATTGTGTGTTATTTTGTATTGCTCGTTGTGGGTAACATACTGTGATCCACCTCGTCCTAGGCGGCGCCCGTAGCGGTAAGAGTCGCTACGGCGAAGCCTTAGTGCGTCAGTATACTGCGCTTGGCTTCGATGCTTGCTATGTGGCGACGGCGCAGGCGCTAGATGATGAAATGGCGACACGTATCGCCAAGCATCAAGCGGGACGATCGGACGATGGTATCGAATGGCAATTGTTTGAAGAGTCGCTCGCCCTCACTGCACTGTTAAAACAGTTAGCAAAACCTGGGCGAGTGATTTTAGTAGACTGTTTAACTCTTTGGTTAACTAATCAATTACTTGCATCGAACGTTAACATCGATGATGAACCCGCGCCGACTGAGTGGAATGCGACTGACTTTGCCGTTTCAACCTCTGCTACTTCAATCTCTGACGATAAAGCTTATGCGAGTTGGCAGGCCGAGAAAACAGCTTTTGTGGATTCCCTCGTCGAGCTCGAGGGAGTGGTGATTTTGATCAGTAACGAAGTCGGTTCTGGCATAGTGCCATTAGGTGAGTTGAGCCGACAATTTGTCGATGAAGCGGGCTGGTTGAATCAAGCTGTGGCGAACTTAGCGGACAATGTCACCTTAGTGGTCGCTGGTTTACCCTTAGCACTAAAACCACTTTAATCTAAATAAGTTAAGTGATGTTGAGACTGAGCTTTTATCTTTATCCCTGCAAACTAGAATAAGCCTTTTAAACCTATGTCCTCTCCAAACACAGACAACACCGCCTGTGCTAATGCACTCGATACCGCTGACGCTTTAGCTATTCATTCTGCAGCTAATCTTGTGGTGAATACGCCTGCTGTTAATTCACCTCGTCGCGCAAAAGTCTTGATGGTGCAGGGCACAACATCCGATGCGGGCAAGAGCACCTTAGTCGCAGGCATTTGTCGTTTGCTCGCTCGTCAGGGGATTAAGGTTGCGCCCTTTAAGCCGCAAAATATGGCGCTCAATAGCGCTGTCACTATAGATGGCGGCGAGATTGGCCGCGCACAGGCCTTACAAGCCGTGGCCTGTTATCTTGAGCCCCATACCGATTTTAATCCCATACTGCTTAAACCTAGCTCGGACACGGGCGCGCAAATTATTGTTCATGGCAAAGCCCTGACAACACTCGAAGCCTCGGCCTTTTTTGGACCTAAATCTAAGGATTACAAGGCAATGGCGCTCGGTGCTGTGCTGGAATCCTTTGAGCGATTGACGGGCCAGTATCAAACCATAGTGGTTGAAGGCGCGGGTAGTCCAGCGGAGATCAATCTGCGCGAAGGTGATATCGCCAACATGGGATTTGCCGAAACCGTGGATTGTCCTGTGATTATCATTGCCGATATCGATAAAGGTGGCGTATTTGCCCATTTGGTCGGGACCTTGGCCTTGTTATCAGAATCCGAACAGACGCGGGTAAAGGGCTTTGTGATCAACCGTTTCCGTGGTGATATTAGCCTGTTGCAATCAGGGCTCGATTGGCTTGAAGCTTATACTCAAAAGCCTGTTTTAGGCGTGTTGCCTTATCTGCATGATTTACATCTCGATGCCGAAGATGCGCTGATAAGCTCGCCGACCAAAGGCGCTAACAGCCGCTTAAAAGTACGGGTATTAGTGTACCCAAGGATCAGTAATCACACAGATTTTGATCCGCTGCGGCTGCATCCCGATATTGATTTTGACTATGTGTCGTTGCAAACCCAAGCCGCGAGTCACGCGACTCATTTGCCCGCCGCCGATGTATTGATCTTGCCCGGCAGTAAGAATGTGCGCGCCGATTTAGCCTTTTTACGCCAGCAAGGTTGGGATAAAGATATTGCCACACACCTGCGTTACGGCGGCAAAGTGCTCGGAATTTGCGGCGGCTACCAAATGTTAGGCCAAAGCATTGCCGATCCCTTAGGCATTGAAGACAGTGCGGGCGATACCGCTGGACTTGGCTACCTGCCGCTGAGCACAGAACTCAAAGCCGAAAAACAGTTACGGCGAGTGAGAGGTGAGCTAACGTTACTTGGGCAAAAGGTTGCTGTGAAGGGCTATGAAATCCACTGCGGTGAATCAAGCTATCTTATCCCTAGGCTTGAACAAACGAATGCGCCCTTGCAGTTAATCCCTGAATCGACATCATTAACCGCGCCAGCGATGAGTTTTGCCGATGGCCTGCAAAGCGATGATGGGCAAATCTTAGGTACTTATTTACATGGGCTATTTGATAGCCCTGATGCCTGTCAGCTGATCCTGCGCTGGGCAGGATTAAACGATGCTAAGGCGATAGATATCAATCAAATACGTGAGCAGCAACTCGATCGTTTAGCCGATGTGTTAGCCGAGCATTTAGACATGCAAAAATTACAGCCAATTTTAGAAGCATAAGTTTTAGAAGCAGACATTTTTAGCAGCAGAGTGAAGAGAAGACCATGACAGCACAGAACGACAACGAACAAGCGCAAATCAAGGCCGAACGCCACAAGGCTCGTCAACAGAAAGTGAAAGCAGGTGTGGATGCTAAAATTGCCGCCGCCCAAGAGGAGAAGGGGATTCTGCTGGTGTTAACCGGTAACGGTAAAGGCAAATCGACCTCAGGTTTTGGCACTGTGGCCCGCGCCGTCGGTCACGGTAAAAAAGCCGCGGTAGTGCAATTTATCAAAGGCACTTGGGAGTGCGGTGAGCGCAATTTACTCGAAGGTGCAGGGGTTGAGTTTCATGTAATGGGCACAGGTTTTACCTGGGAAACCCAAGATAAAGAAAAGGATACCGCCGCCGCTGTACTCGCTTGGGAAGCCGCCGAAAAGCTGCTGCAAGATGAGAGCATAGATTGCCTTATGCTCGATGAACTCACCTATATGGTGAGCTATCACTATCTGGATGTGGAACGCGTGCTTAGCGCACTTAAAAATCGCCCACCGATGCAGCATGTGATTATCACTGGCCGTGCTTGCCACCGTGCCATCATCGAGCTTGCAGATACGGTCAGCGAAGTGCAGCCGCTGAAACACGCCTTTGAAGCGGGTATCAAGGCACAGCAAGGTTTTGATTACTAATCGAACCTTAAATGTCGGCGCATAAGTGACGCAGCATTGTTGGTTGCAATGTTAAGTAAGACGCGCGAATGGCTTTAGCACAGGCATAAAATGCGCTAAGTTTGAGGACTAGTAACTGCCTATTAGTGACTAGCAACTAGCGACAATTTGTTGTTAGCGACTATGGGTTAGCCACTAACCGTTGAGCGTTCAAAGTGTTCTCAAGGATGATCCTATGAATAAACGTATTGTGATTTGTGCCGATGGGACTTGGAATCGGCCCGAGAAAGATCTTAAGGTCGATTTCCCAACCAATGTGCTGCGCCTCGCGCGGGCTATTAGCCCCTTGGCCAGTGACGGCAAACCCCAACAGGTATTTTATGATTGGGGCGTGGGTTCCTATTACGATCAAACCATCGGTGGCGCAACAGGGCGCGGTTTACATAAAAACATCATGGATGGGTATCGCTATATAGTGCAAAACTATTCCCCCGGCGATGAGATTTATCTCTTTGGTTTTAGCCGCGGTGCTTACACTGTGCGTTGCTTGTGTGGCTTGATTAATAACTGCGGCATACTCAAACGTCCCGATGCGGCGTTGATTCAACAAGCTTTCGACCACTATAAAAAAAGCAGTGCGCCCTTTGCGCCTGATGGTGAAAAATCCCTAGATTTTAGAGCGAGATACAGTCATGAATCTCGGGAAATTAAGTTTGTTGGCGTGTGGGATACCGTGGGTGCTATGGGGATCCCTATTTCATTTTTAGGCTTGTTCGAAGATAAAGACGAGTTTTACGACACTAAAATTGGCCGCAATGTGCGCGTTGCCCGTCATGCCTTAGCCATAGATGAACATCGCAGTGATTTTGAGCCGACTATTTGGCAACTACGCGACAATATGGACATGCAGCAAGTGTGGTTTGCGGGCGCCCATAGCAATATTGGCGGCAGTTATAAACCTGATAAAGACGGTTCATTGTTGTCGGATATTGCACTGTTGTGGATGATATCCGAGGCGCAGAAATTTAATTTAAGCCTAGAGCCACATTTAACGGCAAGTTTACATCCTAATCCACTCGCGACTTTACATGACTCGAGACGCAGTTTTTATCGGATAAAACAGGAATATTTACGACCACTCGACCCTGAGCAAGTCCCAGTACCTTTGCATCATTCGGTGAAGGACCGCTGGGATCAAGATCCTCAGTATCGCCCGAAGAATCTACAAACTTATATCGAACACTATGGCTGGCCAGAGCAGCTAGTTTAACTCTATAACCCCAAGTGACCTGAAGAGACTACGCCTGCATCTTCAGGCGGTTTGGGGATAAATACTAAGGCATATCATGATTAAGCGACACTTAGCTGGACTCGTTTTTGGGCTCAGTCTGTTTCTCCCTCATAGCGTATTGGCGCAGCCCGCTAAACGCATTATTGCGCTCTCTCCCCATGCGGTGGAAATGCTTTACGCCATAGGTGCGGGCGATACGATTGTGGCCGCAACCGATTATGCGGATTATCCCGAGGCGGCAAAAAATATCCCACGTATTGGTGGTTACTATGGCATTCAAATGGAGCGGGTGATGGAGCTTAATCCCGATCTGATTGTGGTGTGGGATTCGGGTAATAAAGCCGAAGATATCAACCAGCTTAGGACGTTAGGATTTAACCTTTATGGTAGCGATCCTAAAACCTTAGAAGGCGTCGCCAAGGAGCTTGAAGAGTTAGGCCAACTTACGGGGCATGTTGAAGAAGCAAGCAAGGCTGCGGCCGCTTATCGCGCTGAGCTTATCCGATTACGGGTTGAAAATGCTAAAAAATCAGAACCTAAGGTATTCTATCAACTCTGGTCGACCCCCTTGATGACAGTCTCTAAAAACAGTTGGATCCAACAGATCATCAGTGTGTGCCATGGAAAAAATGTGTTTTACGATGCCGCCAGTGATTATCCGCAAGTCAGTTTAGAAAACGTCTTGCTGACCTTGCCCGAGGTGATTTTGCAGAGTGAAGAAGAAGGTAATGTGAAAGGGATTGATTGGCGCCAATGGCCAGAAATTCCTGCCGTGAAGAAACAGCATATTTATCAACTCAATGCCGATTTATTACACCGCGCGACGCCCAGAGCTTTACTTGGCGTTCAAGCCTTATGTGATGCCTTGGATAAAGCACGTTAAATAAAATGCCTGACAGATTATTCCGTCAGGCGTTTAGTCAGATGTTGCTATTTTCTATGCGTTTAGAAAGGCGCGTTGATGTCGACCACATTAATCAGCTTGTGGTTTACAAACTCTTTCAATCCTAAATCAATCAACTCGCGGCCATAACCTGAGCGGCGTACGCCACCAAAGGGTAAGTCGGCCTTGACCATAGTTGGATGATTGACAAACATCATGCCTGTGGAAACCTGCTTAGCGACCGCCAGCCCGCGTTGGGTATCGGCGGTAAACACTGAGCCACCCAATCCAAAGGGCGAGTCATTGGCGATGGCAATCGCTGCTTGCTCATCCTTCACTTTGTGGATACTGGACACAGGGCCGAAGAATTCCCAATAATAGGCGGGGTTATCTGGCGTCAGGTTTGTCAGTATTGTTGGCTGCACAAAGGCGCCTTGCTGCGGCACTTTAGGACCCACTTCGGTCGCAGTTGCGCCGTGTTTTATGGCATCACGGATCTTCTGCTTCAACTCATCGGCCGCGCCTTGGGAAGAGAGCGGCGCTAGCGTAGTGGCCGAGTCCATAGGATCGCCGGCTTTTAGCGCTTCGATCCCCTTGATATAACCCTTCATAAATTCATCGTAAATGGCTTCAACTAAGATCATCCGCTTAGATGATGTACAGACCTGTCCCGCGTTCCAGTGACGGCCAAACACTGCCCAGTCGATGGTTTTAGGCAGATCGGCATCTTCAAGTACGATAAAGGCATCTGCGCCACCCAGTTCTAGGGTGGACTTTTTCAGTGCCTTACCCGCCAGAGCGGCAATGATCGATCCCGCATCTTCTGATCCCGTGAGCGCAACACCATGCACTTTGGGCGAATTGATGATCTGTTCTATCTGCTCTCGGGTGGCATACAGATTTTGGAATGCACCTGAGGGCAGTCCGGCATCGCGCATTAAGCCTTCAAAGGCCGCAGCGCACTGGGGCACGTTGGATGCATGTTTGAGTAGTAAGGTATTTCCGGCTGCAAGCTGCGGCGCTAAGATGCGCGCAATTTGGTAGTAGGGAAAGTTCCAAGGTTCGATAGCCAATAATACGCCCAGCGGTTCGTTAACCAGTATCGCTTCACCTTCAGCGGGATCGGCAACCGGCAGTTTTTGCGGTGCCAGCAGTCGCTCGGCATGTTCGGCGTAGTATTCGAAAATTTGCGCCGACAGTTCGACTTCAGCTTCGGCTTCTGCTGTGACTTTGCCCATTTCTAAGGTCAGTAGATTGGCGTATTTGGATTTATTGTCTCTGAGGATCTTTGCTGCCTTAGACAGTATTGCGGCCTTGTCGGCAAAGGGAGTGGTTCGCCAGCTTAAAAATGCCTGATGGGCGGATTCTATCGCCTGTGTGACTTCGGTATCTGTTGCATTTGGAAATTCTTTAATGAGCTTTCCCGTAAAGGGATTGGTTGTTGCATAAGCCATATGTGCCTCCAAGCGTTTAACAAATAGAGCGTAAATGCCAGCTTTGGCATCGAGGGTGGAAATGTCTTGTTTGTTGTGGACTTCCTTGCCATTGATATGTGGCAAGGAAGCCTAGGATGAACGGTAAACTCGTGTGGTAGTAGGAACTATCTCAGTAGTATTAATCAATTAAATCAAATTGATAGATGGTTTCCACATACGGCGTACACGTCATATTGTTACGGTTAACAAGCTTCAGCTGT
This sequence comes from Shewanella sp. SW1, assembly GCF_025653545.1. Taxonomy (NCBI): domain Bacteria; kingdom Pseudomonadati; phylum Pseudomonadota; class Gammaproteobacteria; order Alteromonadales; family Shewanellaceae; genus Shewanella; species Shewanella sp. SW1. Next base: position 190,423 of record NZ_JAKKSG010000005.1, read on the forward strand.
TTTATAGCGTTCAGCCATGGCATTGGCGGCTATCATGGCTTGATAGACGTCATCTGCGGTTAATTTCATCGGCATATTGCCCATAGTATCGCCCTCAGCACAGGCTATCTCAGCCACTTTGCGCCACTCGGCCTCGATAAAGGTTTTCAGCCCTAAATCTGCGAGAGTGAGCGGCAGTCCCGCCGTTTTGATAATGCGGATAACGTTATCGATTTCGGCTTTTGGGGCATTTTCGAGCACGAGCTGAGTTAGCAGCCCAAAGACGACTTTCTCGCCGTGCTGAGCTTTATGTAAGTCCGCCACCGCTGACATACCATTGTTTACGGCATGGGCGGCGGCTAACCCGCCTGCTTCTGCACCAACACCACTGAGATAGATGGTGGCTTCAATGGTTTGCTCTAGCGCAGGTGTGACTATTTTGTTTTTAACGGCGTCCATAGCAGCTTCAACATTTTCAGTCAGTAACTGATAACAAAGTTGGGCCAATCCCAGCCCTGTGCGGGAAGGCTTTTTCAGGACTAGGTTGACGCCATCTGATTGATAGCAGGCACGAGCTTCAAAATAGGTTGCCAGTGCATCGCCTATGCCTGCCGCAAAAAATCGGGCCGGAGCCGCGGCAATAATGGCAGTGTCGGCAACGACAGCATCTGGGTTCTGTGGCAGAAACAGATAGCGTTCAAACTCACCTGTTTCGGAGTAGATCACTGCAAGTGCAGTACAAGGCGCATCGGTTGAGGCAATTGTGGGGTACAAGATGACAGGCCGTTTTTGATAGAAGGCGACGGCTTTGGCGGCATCTAAGGTTTTTCCACCGCCAACTCCAACAATAACGTTGGTATGATGCTGTTCTGCCAGCGCGCCTAAGCGCTTTATCTCGGCTTCGCTGCACTCATAGTTGAATTTTTCGAGGTGGCTGCTGATCCCATTTTGATCTAGCCCAGCGACCGCTTCATTCTTCACGCGGCTGAGGATAAATTCATCGCAGATGATAAAAGCATTGTCACCAAAGTCCTTAACATAATCATGCATTTGAGCTAATAGGCCCTTGCCGATAATGAATTTTTTAGGGGAAGTGACGGTACGTGGAACTACAGTGCTCATAGAGCCTCCTTTGCACTTATGACGGTTATCCTTTCATTCTTACCCTAGCATACGCCTAAATTAATGTCATAGCATGAATGGTGGTAATGTTTTTATTGCTAAGCGTAAATTACTACTTTAGTGCTTAATTGTTAGATTAATAATGTGGCTTATTGTTTTATTCTTCGAGTTAAATGCTTTTGTTTCTCCCTGATTTAAGGCAAAGATAGGGCTAAGAGAGCGAGGCGATCTAAGCGGGCGAAGAGATGTCAGAACTCAAAAAAAGCTAACGGTGGATTGTGCGAATAGCGGTAAACGTCTGCTGTCTAAACACAGGATAGTCATTAATGTAATGGGATTTTATTACCTTAAACTCGTCCCAAGTCTTGCTCGGTGTTCATGCTTTATGTGATGCTCTGTACTGTCGTTCATTAGTGTCATAGCGAGTGAAATCGTCGGCTGAGATAAAAGACCAGTAATCAAGGAGTGAAGATGACACAGCAGAATGCGTTAGGACAATTGGTCAGTAAAGGTACGTTAATATTCTTTTGTGGCAAAATGGGCGCAGGTAAATCAACCTTATCGCGACAACTTGCTGAGGCCGAAAACTGTATTTTAATCTCGGAAGACGCATGGCTGGCGGCGCTATATCCCGATGAAATTAAAGATTTTGATACTTACTTGAGCTATTCCGCTCGCCTTAAGCCTTTGCTTAAAAAGCATGTGCAGGAACTGCTCTGTTCGGGTGTTTCTGTGGTCATGGACTTTCCCGCGAATACTATCAATCAGCGCCTGTGGTTTCGAAGCATTTTTACTGATTGCGCCGCCCATAAACTTATTTATCTTAATCACAGCGATGCGCTTTGTTTGAGTCAACTCGATAAACGCAGACAAAGCCACCCTGAGCGCGCCATGTTCGATACTGAGGCGATGTTCTGGCATGTGAGCCGTTATTTTCAGCCGCCGACTATGGATGAAGGCTTTGAGCTTGAGGTGATAGAAAGATAAGTTCGTGAATAAAAACAATAGGAAATATCATGTACCAAGTACTTGAAGGCGTTGTGTCTGCCAATGATTTTGTTCGCTTACGACAGATTTCAGGCTTAAGCCCTAGACCATTGGAGGGCGCCATTAAGGCCTTGCCAAGGAGTTTATATGGCGTGCAAATAAAGCTCGCTGAGCAGACTGTGGGTATGGGGCGTGTGGTTGGTGACGGCGCGCTCAACTTCGAAATTGTTGATATTGCAGTGGATCCTGAGCATCAAGGTAAGGGATTAGGGCGGCTTATTATGCAGCACATCATGGCTTATTTAGATCGTGAGGCTTTTGAGGGCGCGTATATTACCCTGATGGCGGATGTGCCAGAACTTTATGAAAAGTTTGGCTTTAAATTTAGTCGTCCCGCAAGTGAAGGCATGTATATGGTGAAATAACGTCGCTAACCAATACACTTGTAGCTTAGGCACTTATAGCTGTAGAACTCAAACAGTAGAACTCAAAACAACAATCAAAGGAAGATTACCCCATGAATACCTTACTTATTTGCTTATTTGTCGCCATGTTATTGCCATATCTTGCGAAAGGTCCAGTGGCTTGGGCGATGGCAAAGGCGGGTGGTTACGATAATAATCATCCCCGTGCTCAGCAGGCGCAGCTCACTGGTTTTGGCGCTCGCGCTTTAGCGGGACATCAAAATGCCTTTGAATCATTGCTGGTGTTTGGCCTAGCCGTATTAGTGGTTATCGCCACGGGCAAAGTGAATCCCACCACTGAGTGGCTCGCAATCGTCCATGTAGGCGCCCGCTTTGTGTATCACATCCTCTATCTTGCCAACAAAGGCACCTTAAGATCCCTCACATGGTTTGTTGCCATCTTCAGTGCTTTCGGGATTTTCTTTCAGGCTTTTTAAGCTTGGATATTAAAGGATCTGCGCCAGTTTTTTGATACTTTCCCGCAACTCATCACGCGTATGAGCGGCATAGCCCAGTAAGATTGCTTGCCTTGGATAGGGCGCTTGGCAATATCGAGACAAAGGCTGTGCACCTAAACTGAGTTGGCGGCATTTATTGATCACTTCCTCTTCGGTTAAGTTGCCTTTTAGCCAACATACGAGGTGAATACCTGAGTCAGAGGTTTGAACGGACAATTTGTCGGGCAGATACTGCTCAATTGCCGCGATTAACGCCGTTTGGCGTGCTAAGCTGGCTTTTCTCACTCGGCGAACATGCCGCGAGTAATGTCCTTCGGCGATAAACAACGCTAATGTTGCTTGCTCTAGGTGAGCCGTGTGCGTATCGGCATAATATTTTGCCAACTGGAAAGCCTGTATCAGTTTAGGGGGCACCACCAAAAAGCCGAGTCGCAATTCGGGCAGCAGCATCTTGGAAAAGGTGCCAGCGTAGATCACCCTTTGATGTTTATCGAGCCCCTGTAATGCCTGTATCGGACGGGCGCTATAACGAAACTCGCTATTATAGTCATCTTCTAAAATCCATTTACTCTGCTCAGCGGCCCAATCGAGTAAGGCCAATCGTCGTGGCAGACTTAGCATACCGCCGAGGGGAAATTGGTGTGAGGGCGCGGTAAAAGCCAGTTTCACTGCGGGCCACCGCTGTATCGCATCGGCAATATTTGTGCCCTCATCATCAACACTCACAGGACGAACTTGCATATTTTGCGAGAGAAAAGCGCCTAAAGCCCCGTCATACCCAGGTTCATCAAGCCAGACTTCATCTCCCTGTTGGAGTAGTACCTGCGCTGTGAGGTTAATGGCCTGCTGAGTTCCATTGACTATGATGATCTGCTCAGGTGTGCAATTGAGGCCGCGGGTCGAACGCGCATAGTCACTTATCGTCTCACGCAGCGGCAAATACCCCGCGCTATGGTTTGATTTACCTAAGGTTTTACGCGATTGCCGCCAAACTCGGCCTAACAGCCGTCCCCAAAGTTGGTGCGGGAAAAGATCAATACATCCGACGCCAATATTAAACATGCTATGGCTGTGGTCCGTATTTCCCTTCGCTTTCAGTCGCGCCATTTCTATTAACTGTGGATTAATTTCTAATTCGGAATCAGTGGCTTGAGCGCTTTCTATGGCACGGTTTGGAATATCGATCAATTCATCGGGAATGGTATCTGACACATAAGTGCCCGATCCCGGTTTAGTCAGCAGATAGCCTTCATCAATCAGGCGCTCAAACCCTTGCAGTACTGAGTTACGTGAAATCTGCATGGTTTCCGACAAGGCTCTGCTGGATGGGAGCTTCATTCGCGGGTGTAAACGTCCATCAAGAATGGCCTCTCTAAACGCATGATAAAGCTGATCTTTGAGGATGCCATCTTTGAGTTGCAAGTGAGGGAAATTGGATTGAGGTTTTTTCATTTGCTAACTGGTACTGTAAAAAATGCAAAAAGTGTACCTTATGCGGTACCACAATTGAATCTAGAATCTTGCTTCAGTAAAACTGAGACCATTTACTTAATTTCAAGGAGTGCGCTAATGTCCAGCCAGTCACTAACAGTAACCATTGATATGGTTAAAGAAACAGACTATTCACTCTGGTTACCACACTGGCGTGATTACCAGACTTTTTATAAAGTGGCGTTATCGGAAGCGACCACCCAAGCCACGTGGCGCCGATTCTTCGATGACCAAGAACCTATTTATTGCGCCGTCGCAAGAGAGGGCCAAAACTTACTCGGTTTTGTACACTATGTTTTTCATCGTTCTACTTGGGCCGAAACGGATTATTGTTATCTTGAAGACTTGTTTGTTGCCCCAACGGCAAGGGGTCAACATGTTGGAAAACAATTGATTGAGTATGTAAAGCAAGCGGCCATTGAACACAACTGCGCGCGCCTGTACTGGCATACACAGGAAACAAATTTAACCGCGCAAAAACTCTATAACTGGATTGGTGAAAAACCGGGCGTTATTGAGTACAGAATGCCGCTGTAAGGAAGGGCCTTTAATTAACGCATTAACTGGTTAGCTTATTGATGCGTTTATTATCAGCGTCTTGATAGTCTAAAATCCTTTCAATCCTAATGCTAAAGGGCTTTTAGCATTAGGTTTTAATGCACGTTTTAATTGCGACTAATCGCAGCGATCACTGCATCGGTCAGCTCCCGAGTATTCGCCGTTCCGCCCATATCGCGGGTTAAAGACTGCTTACCTTTCAATACGTTTTCTATCGCGCTGAGTATCAGGTCGTGCATTGCGCTATAACCTAAATGTTGCATCATCATAGCGCCAGCCCAAATTGTGCCTAAAGGATTGGCAATACCTTGGCCTGCAATATCCGGCGCCGAACCATGTACCGGCTCAAACATCGACGGAAATTCCTTGCTTGGATTGATGTTCGCCGAAGGGGCAATGGCGATAGTGCCAGTGCACGCAGGGCCAAGATCAGACAGGATATCGCCAAACAAATTTGAGCCAACAACCACGTCAAAATGCTCGGGTTGCAGCACGAAATTTGCCGTCAGAATATCGATATGATATTGGTCGACCTTAACATTGGGATACTGTTTTGCCATTTCCCCGACGCGACTATCCCAATAGGGCATAGAGTGAAATATGCCATTGGATTTGGTCGCCGAGGTTAAGTGCTTTGCTTTGCGGCTTTGGGCTAAATCGAAGGCATATTTTAAGATGCGGTCTGTTCCACGACGGGTAAAAATGCTCTGCTGGGAGACAATCTCATGTTCAGTACCTTCATATTGAATGCCGCCGACGGCGGAATATTCGCCTTCCACGTTTTCACGTACTACATAAAAATCGATATCGCCGGGCTTTTTACCCGCGAGTGGGCAGGGCACGCCTTCAAATAACCGAATAGGCCTAAGGTTCACGTATTGCTCAAAGGCTCTGCGGATCGGTAGTAGCAATCCCCAGAGTGAAATATGGTCGGGAACTCCTGGAAATCCAACAGCGCCTAAGTAGATGGCATCAAAGGATTTTAGTTGCTTAAGTCCATCCTCTGGCATCATGCGACCGGTTTTATGGTAGGTTTCACAGGACCAGTCGAAGTAGGTCCACTCAAACACCACACCTAAGATTTTTCCTGCGGCTTCGAGTGTGCGTATCCCTTCGGGGATCACTTCTGTACCTATGCCATCTCCGGCAATTACGGCGATTTTTACCTTAGACATCTTTGACTCCAATAGGGGATTCTGCGTTTTTAGTATGTTATTCCATATTCGTATCGTGTATGAATAGGCTAAATGTTTTGTTAAGGATTACGAATCGTGAGTCAACTGCCGCCACTTGAAGATTTACGGGTCTTTGTTATCGCCGCAACAAGCGGGGGATTTACAGCCGCTGCGGAGCAATTATCTTTTTCTCCAGCGTATGTGAGTAAACGCATTGGCCTATTAGAAAAAGCGCTCGGAGTGCGTTTGTTTCTGCGCTCTGCCAGACGTGTCAGCCTCACCTTAGAGGGCAAGATTGCCTTGGAATGGTCCGAACGTTTGCTCGATACCATGGAGCAAATGAGCCTTGAAATTAGCTTAGAGCAGCAAGTGCCACGGGGGCGATTACGTATTGCAACTAGCACAGGATTTGGCAGCCACTGTATTGCGCCGATTATTTCAGACCTCGTGTTCCACTATCCCGAATTAGAAGTTGATTTAGAGTTGCTCGACCGTCCGGTCGATCTGGTCTCTGAAGGTTTTGATCTGGAGATCCGTGTCGGTGGCGAATTGCCACCGCAAATGATAGCTAAGCGTCTTGCGAGTAATTATCGGGTATTGGCGGCATCGCCGACCTATATCGACACGCATGGCATGCCAAACAATCTCGCGGCATTAGCCGAGCATAAGTGCATAGGGATCCGCGAGCGCGATCAAAACCATAGAGTGTGGCGATTGGAAAGTGCGGCTGGCATAGCCTCGGTTGATTTAGCGGCTTCCTTGATGACCAACAATGGCACAGTCGCTAAGCAGTGGTGTCTTAAAGGCCACGGTATTATGTTGCGCTCCATCTGGGATTTACAGCAAGATTTCTTAAGTGGCACATTAGTCAGAGTACTCCCCGAGTATCATCAATCCGCTGAAATTCATGTAATTTATGCCTCACGATTAGAAACGTCTGCCAAACTTCGCACCTGCGTCGCCTATCTTGAAGAGGCATTACCTCGTTTTGCTGGCACTGGAATAAGTTGATTTTATTTCGCCAATCTCTATGGGCGAGTGAACGCTCGCTATTTTTATATTGAGTTTAAATAAATCAAGATGTTGGATTTAATTGCTGACATTGGGTCAAGAGGCGGCCAAGAAGGCGCTCGTCCTATTCTCCTTAAAAAATGATCGTAATAGGTCATTTTGTATATCTATTAAGCAAACTGTCAGGTTTTTACTGTTACCTTACGCCCCCGATGTATTGGCTAATCCCATTGCTACCGTTTTACCTCAGTTAAAGAGATACCATGTTTATAAAGTTTAAGCTTCCCGTTGCTATGCTCGCACTCATTGCTTTGTCTGTTTTATGCTCTTCGGTGTATGTGCAAGAAACGCTAGCGACTAAGCTGATTTCAAATAGGCTGCCATTTGATGCTCTTGGTTTTCAGTCACAGACGGCTTCCAATTCTTTAGTTGCCAGTCCGAGTGCTCAGCATCATATGCAGAGTTTGCCAAAACTGATGACGACTTCCTTGGTGCAAGCGAATCAAGGTGCTGTTGCCAATCCAACGGTTGCTGAACACTTCTCATCCCCAAAAATGCTTGAGCAGTTATCCTTCGACAATCCAGAGACTAAACAACTGAGTCTGAATATCAGTTCTCTCGATGAACTCATGGGCTTGTTTGACTCGCTTAATTACACGCCAGAAAGCTTTCGTGATGGTAATAAATCGGTCCCTAGATTGACCTTTGATGCCGTGGGAGAGGGCTGGAGTTCAGTGTCAAGCCAACTCCCGGTGAAGCAAAAGAAAATGGTGTTTCTTAGAATGATTGCCCCTTTAGTCTTATTGGCGAATGAGAAAATTTTACAAGAAAGACAGGTCATTATGTCTGCCCCCCTCGATGATATTGCGTTATTAGCCTTAGGGGTAAAGTACAAAGTAATAAGCAGTGAAGATAAACCGCTGTTAGAAGCCCAAAGACAAATGCTACTTGAAAGGGTGGATATCCTGCCGCCATCGTTAGTGTTAGCTCAAGCAGCAAAAGAAAGCGGTTGGGGCACATCGCGATTTGCCCGTGAAGGTAATGCATTATTTGGGCAGTGGGATTTCAAGGGTAATGGTATGGAACCTAGGCAGAAGCGCCAAGGTTTAGGCAATTATGGTTTAGCACGATTCGATACACCATTTGCTTCAGTAGAAGGGTATTTGTTGAATTTGAATACCCATAATGCTTATCAGAAGATGCGAGATTTTCGTGCTCAATCAAGACAAGCTAATCAAGCTGTGACAGGCTCTGCACTCGCAGGGACGTTAGACCGATATTCGGAGCGTGGGCACGCCTATGTTGAGGCGATTCGTCAGATGATCCGCACCAATAAGCTATATCTGGTGGATGATATTTATTTAAGTGATGACGCACCATTACATCTATTAACAAGAACAAACTAAGTGATTGGTAAAATAACCATTTTCACTTAGCCTGAATAAAGCGCACTTTAATTAGGCTTATATAGGTCAATTTAATCAAGGGCACCTGCATTACCCTATATCCCAATTTTAAACTTTGCCTTTTTGCTGGTAATTGTCTTCAAGGTCTTGAGTTAACCATTAGGATAAAAGGATAAGCAGTGCCTGATGTTCGATATTAATGTTTACCTTTCTGTAATCGCATAACTTTCATCTGTGTTATAGCGGATGATAAACCCCTTTTTGTCACCATCATGGTAATACTTCAGGGACAGTAATCGATCCTTGTTATCGATTTCATATGTCCAGCCACGTTGCTCATTGTCGCTGTAATTGGACAGTGAATAACCGCCATCCTTCTTGTAGCGGATGCTGATTTGACTGTCTTGCCCCTGTTCATTATTTTGCAGCTTTTGGACATGCCCCTCTTCATCGAATTCATATTCTTTGATGAGGTTGCCATGATGATAATCAGAAAATTTGTATAATTTTCCTTTACTATCATAATAATATTGTTTCCCATGCTTAATCGATGGCGTATTTCTAAAGGGGGGATTTAGTATGTCCTTACAGTCATTGCTATAGGGATTTTCTCGCATTATGCACTCGTCCTGAGAGGGCTTGACGGGCAAGGTTTCGTCATATTCATAATGACTTAACTCCATAAGCCGGTGATTATGGTTAGGATCCAATATCGCCTGCATGCCATGGTATTCACCTTTGCGATAGTGTCTAATGCCGCTAACTACATCTTGTGCTGAGTACCAAATACTCTGACCATCGAGCAGGCCCTGCTTATAATGCTTATTGGCAAAGAGTACATTTTCATCGCTGATTAGTTTTTCTTCACCTTCGCGTAATCCATTGAGATAAGTCACTTCGATCCGTGATTTCTTGTCAGTTTTAAATACCCAAGGGCCAGTGCGCTTGCCATCAAGGTAAGCCCCGTTACCCACATAGTTGCGGTATTCGCCAAGCGAGACTTTATCTACCCAAGGGCCTTGTTTAATGCCGTTTTGATAGTGACCTTTATTGCCATTGCTCTCAAGCCATTCACCGTCTTTGACGCCGTTGCGATAAATGCCTTTTTCAGACAATCGCTTATCCCCTGTGTCTGCGCCATATTCGGGCTCATAGATTTCATAGGGGCCATCGAGTACTCCTTGATTGTAATGGGCAAAACCGTAGTTATCTGCCTCATCGAACATGGACTGTGCAATCCATTTACCTTGCTTTTTACCGTCAAGATATTCACCTTCCCAATAGCTTGCTTGGCCGTCAGCCTCCATCCATTTACCGACTTTTTTGCCTTGTTTGTACTGACCATTCAACATGATATTGGCATTACGGTTATCGTAGGCGATATAGGGGCCATCGAGCACACCTTGGGCATAATGACTTTCAAGCGCAAGTCCAGCCCAAGAACCACCGAGATTCATATAATCATAAGCTGGGCCCGTTTTTGGGATTTCACTCTCACCGCTGTTTAGCCAGTTCACATCATCGGCTTCAAAGACAACGCTCACCAACACAAAACTGCCCTGTTGTTCGCGATAATCATTGCGATAAAAGTGGGTCACTAAACTGTATTGATGCTCGCGGCCTTGGGCATCTTTATCTTTGCGGGTGAGGGGGTAACGTAATTTATATTCGTCCGCGGTTTTCACATCGGCGGGTAAACCTTTAGCATTGCGATAGCCGATTAAGGTTGGTTTGAGCTTGGTTGAACCATCGATAATCGCTTTAATGGCGGGATCTTCTATCGCCTCAACATCATAGGTCATGCGATATTGCTGCGGCGGAATTTGGTTTAACACTTTGCGGGTGTCGCTGACGGTAAATGACGATAACGTCGGGGCGACTTCATCCAGCACAACTTGAAGGCGTGGCAGCTTAGTGAGCTTTGAATCCTCAAAACCATAACCCCGTAAATGCTGACCATCAGCATCTTTAAGCATGACCACGACTTCTTTGTCGCCACCCTTATCAAAGTCATAGTAAAAAACGGCCACAATTTCAGCCGCACCATAATCATCAAGATGTACGCCGGGCGCATCGCCGTCGGACATTTCGCTCCACACTTGATTGTCTTTTTGGTGAAAATTAAGCCATTGGCCATTCGGTAAATCGACAGTGGGATGGACGGCTTTGCCCGCAGCGCTTGCCGCAGGAATAACCATTAAAGAGGATAACAACACCATGCCCGCTGCAGTGAATAAACTGCGAATCGAAAGTTCCATTTAACTACACCTTTTATACCGATAACTTGCGCCTCATGCGCACCAGTAAACGGGCCGAATTTTATGCGAAGACAAGCACTTCAGGAAGTAGCTGATACAAAAAAGGCCGCAATAGCGGCCTGTTAAGATCCAATATTTAACAATCAGCGATGGTACGTAGCATTTATTTCGTGGGTGTCTTTTAGGGTAATCATTTAGATTTTATTGAAAACGGGTTTTAAAAGAAAATGAGCTAAAAATATTACAATAACAGCTGCTTAAATTTAATGGGGCACTGAAGCAGTGCTTCAATTTTGCTTTGTTTCGCTTGTTCTGAATCTACATTCCCAGTGGTGTAAAACGTTATTTCTGGATCGAGTATCGGGCTACACGTTTGGTGTTCGATTTTCAACAATGAGTGCGTTCGATTAGCAATGGCTAATCCAGAATTAATGACGGTAACCTGGTGGGGAAGGGCATTTTTGATTTCTGCATTGATAAGTGGAAAGTGAGTACAAGCCAGCACTAATACATCGGTATTAAACGCATCGGGTTTGTTAAAAATACGCTGAATTTCCTGGGTTACAATGTCGGGATCAAACCCATTGCCGAGAAGTTTTTGCTCTGAGGCGAGAACCAGCACTTCAGAGTCTTCTACTAAAACCTTACATTCTGTAGCGAAATTCGTGATCAGCATCTTCACATAAGCTGAGTTCACCGTGGTGTGAGTGCCAAGTACCATCACTACCTTTGATTTTGATAACGAAGCGGCAGGTTTTATCGCAGGGACAACGCCGACAATAGGTATATTGAGTTCAGCACGAAGTAAGTCTAGCGCAATGGTACTCGCTGTATTGCAGGCGATAACTATGATATCGGGTTGAGTCAGCGAGCTTGCTTTGGATATAACGTCTAAAATTCGCTTTTTAAGTATATCGTGCGGCTTTTTTCCGTAAGGGAAAAAGCCAGCGTCAGAGACGTAACTCAGCCGTATGTTGGGGATTCTCTTTTTTATTTCGGCCGCGACAGTTAGTCCACCTGAACCTGAATCAAAAACTAATATTGAGCTATCCATTGCACCTACCTTCACATAATCAACACATTTAATTTTGCCATAGACACAGGAGCGTTAGTCGAATTGGCATACAGCTTCAAGAGGCGCATTTTGCTCTTTCAGCCTATTTTGATCAATGAGGATATGTTTGGTTAAGACTTTTTCGTAAACAAAAAATCTTTTGGTGAGTTAATGCAATCTACCGCAGGGTGAGATCATGAATACTCAGTTTTGTCCGCAGTTTAGTTTGGATGCCAACTTAATCCTTCGTGCGTTTGTAAATATTGGTGGAGCTTTAATTCCGTATATCCATTAAGCACTATCATTCCAGTGATACGCAGCAAGTCCGTCCCTGAATGCTCGAACGTGACATCTGCTGTATAGGACATACTAATGTCGCGATCACATGGATGTGAATAAGCGACCATGCCACGGACGGTCACTTCCATGATAGTGCATAATTTGGTTAATTCCTGTGTATGTCTGATAGTTGATTTGATGTATTTCTAAAATAAAAATCAAAGTCGTGGGGCTTCACCCCACACCCGACCAAGGAGGACTGCTCGTCCTATCCTCCTTGGATGCTCCATGACGCCCCTAACGGAGTTGAAAGCCCCTTGTGCTCATAGGCAATTTTGCTATCGCTTCCGAAGGATGCGTCCCTGCACCTGCGAAAGCTAGTCGGTCATCCATGACCGAACTCACGCAATTTGCCTATTCGCCCTGCGGCAACTCCGAGGGGATGACGTATTCCTTCAGCTTTGTGTTACTAGCAAGTCATTAAGGAATAAACATTAATCTTATGCTAGTTTTATCTATTAGTTGAGACGTTACATTATCTATGAAGTTTTTTGAGGTGTAAAAAACAAATCAGATTTTTAATTCTAATCATCAGTAGTATAATGTTTCAATTTAAAAATAAGTTCTTTACCATATTTTCGTTCTATCTGCTTTAAAAAATCTGGGTCTATGAATATAGCATGTGCTAAATTCCCGTTGAGCTTAAGTATATCTTCATCAGAAAGTTTATTTAGAGCAAAATGGTGTATAGCAGCTAATAATTTCCGTTTTGTATTTCTGCCAACACTTAGATTTCCATCATTTGTTAATGTAACGCCTGTTACATGCCTATTGTGTGCTTTAGACGACAATAAAGTCTTTTTTAAGTTTATTTTTAGTTGGCCGTCATAGAGAGTATTAAGTATTTTCCTTACATATGCTGGAAAACTCAACAGTACATCTTTCTCATTAGTCGAAAAAGTAAGATCATCAGCATAGCGAGTGTAGTTTATACCTAATTTTTTACAGTATTTACTAATGCTCTCATCAAATTTAAAGAGAATAAAATTAGACACTAGTGGCGAACTAGGTGCTCCAATACTTAAAACTAAATTTGTTGATCTGCGCCGTTTCCAGAATAGGAATCCTTCTAATATTTTCATATCAAGATCTGAAAGTTTAATGCCATTTTTTTTACATTCATTGAAAAACAATGAAGGTTTAATACTAGGGAAAAAATCTTTCAAATCCATCTTAAGTAAGTACTTAGAATTGGCGTGTGGTCTAGCATTATCCTTAATACTCAAACCTTTAGTATATGCTTTGGCAGCACTATGAACAGGTAGCCTAACACTTAACTGTTGAACAATTATTCTTTGTATGAATTTAAGTTCTTTTGATGGATGAGCAATTATCCTACGGTCAGAAGAATTTCTTTTAGCAATTGAATATACTTTATAGCGATAAGGTGAACTAGTTGCAAAAGAAATGATTTCCTCATCATCCATAAATAGTAAACTAGCAAGTAATTCCGATAAGTTCACTTTGCATTACCTCTAAGTTTTTTCTGGATTTCACTTGCTGCAGCTATTCTTTTTCGAGAAGGACTATTAGTTTCAGTAACGTAAGATATTTTTAAATTCATTACTAATTTTTTTTCATCGAATGCATTTGAATTTTTATCTGCGCCAAATTTCACCCTTGGATTTGTCCTGTCAAGTGGATAATAATACTTGTATACACCGTACTCATATGTATTTAAGTATTCCAACCTATTGAGCAAGTATAGTAAGCGAGTAACTTTATTCCTATCTTCATCAAGTCCAAGTGAAACCAATGTAAGTTCAATTTCAGTCAATAAAATCGGGTATGAAAGGCGAACAATCTCTAATAGCAACAAAGCCACATGTCCAGAATTATTCTTATTGAATGCAGGGTTTTTAGGGATTGTATTTCGCTTCTCTAGTAAAGCGTCAGATAAGTCCTGCATATGTATATTAGGATAATCTAGTACTTTATTATCTGGCCAAGGATATATTGCAACAGAAGATGGTTCTTTCTTCCGTATGTGCTCTAATGGTCCAAGGTAAATGAAGGAATCCTCTTTCTCTGTTTCTTCTCTTGGCGCAACTATTAGAAGTTTTTTATAAAAATTTGGTTTAGTGCAGAACATCCCTAGCTCAACAAGAGAGCCTGGGCTTTCTAAAAAAATAACAACAACGGAGGCTAACTGAGCAATGTCATCTTCAAATATAAGTAAATCACTGTAAGCATGTTCCCTAAAATAGTCTTTAAAGGTTTCTGCTAAAACAATTTCTTCTTCAATATCTGGATGAGAAGAAGCTAAACTTGCGATTAATCGATGCCTAAAACTCTGAGGAATACTTTCTTTTACATCTACTGGGCCGCCACATACAAAAATTCGATGATCTGGATAGTTGACCTTAAAATTACTGATGTCAAAAGACTCGAAGACATCAATAATTGCATTTTCAAACTTATCACTCACTGTGGCTTATTCCCTGAAAAAATAGACGGGCATAATGCCCGTCTATTGATGGTTTACTCTTTACTTGGAGGCTAGCGTTAGAACTTTCTCTGGCGCTCCTGAGGCACGAAGGATCGTCAGAAAAGTTCTAACGCAACCCTAAATGCACTCAATAAATTAGTGTCTAGCGAAACGCCCGACAAGGTTGAATATATTCGACCCAAACGCTAAAGAGTAGGTTGATTATAGGAAGATTCACCCTTTAGAACAAGATATTAAGTAAGATTTATATATGATGCCAAATGATGTTAGAAAGAGTCTTCTTTAACGAACTTATAAACAAAACTTTAAAGCACAGAAGTTCACTATTTCCTGCGAAGTTGCTGAAGGGCGTTGAAGAAAATAGCGTGACGCAGACAGGACGTCTGCGTAACTTTCGGGGGGAAGGGACGCCCCATCGGAAGCGTTAGTTATTTTCGAATAAGCACGAAGCCAGTACCCAATGCATGTAACTTCGCTAGGGACGCCGGGGGATTTCCAAAAGGGGAATAGGCGTTTTTTCCCTTTCGGTCGGGTGTGGGGTGAAGCCCCACGACGTTGACTTTTATTTTAAAGACAATGATAAAAAACCAATCAGTTGGTTGCAAAACTCCACATGGCTCGAATCAACTCATCATTAATCTCAAACACCATCACTTCAAAGAGATAATCTTTAATCTCACTAATGCGTTTGCCCAACAACGATGGCTCAGCACATCGTTGTTAGACATCTACTGAATGTTACTTCGCGGTAATTGAGCCTTGAGTTCCTGCATCAGTATCAATCCACGAGCTGTCTTTATTCATGCTTGCATCAGGGTAAATGGTGAACTCCACCATGCCTTGTTTGAATTTGATTGCGCCATCACTATGGCTCGATTTTACGTGTTTACCATTAACCCAAACCTGATTTTTATCATCGATTTGAATGTTGGCAACCGTCGCGCCTGAGCTGGCGGTTGCAAGCCATTGTCGGGCATTGGGAATGATTACCTTAGCGTCATCTGCGGTTTGGGACATGGCGCTTGCCTTAGCATTTTCCTCTTTGGTTTTGTGGATATCGCAGCCTTGGGCTTCTGACATTTGGGTGCAGCCAGAGCGCTCGAGTAACTTGCGATATTCGTCGTTAATGGCGTAGCTATTTGCCGATATTAATAGTGCAATGCTTGCTGTGATGATGATTTTAGTGTTCATGAGTTCCCTCGTTAGTATCAAGTTGTGGATCGCTCATTGCTAGTTTGCAGTGTGAGCTGATGGTTAATTGTAGAGGGTGCTTAGCAATTTTCTATTGGGCAAAAGTACATTTAATTCTATGCCGGGTTTAGCCGTAATGACCTTACTGCTATTGCTGCTTACATTGCGGGGCATAAGCCATGCGCTGTTTACACGCAATCCTTGCGAGGTGATGCGTTAAAATACAGTTGATCACATCGATAAAATACTTTGCGTCTATTGGTTGATGCAGTTGCCCCCGTTTGCTCCATGTTTAGCGATTAATGCTCCAGCTGCTTTTCAAATTGTTCGAACAGAAAATCTAAGAATAATCGCAGTCGTTTGGGCTGATATTGGCGGCTGATGTATACCACGTTGAGGTCGGCACTTGAGACTGTGGTCGAGCTATTAAAGTTTTTCATGTAGCCATTTAAAACTGTCACTAAGCGTTGCTGATTAATGTCATTTTGCACATCGAGCAGTGATTTTAACGCGATCCCCGCGCCTTCTAATGCCCAGCAACGGATCACTTCGCCATCATCAGAAAACCGTTTTGGGGTGACAGTGACTGAGTTGCGGCCTTCTTGGTCTTGAAAGTGCCAAGTTTTGAGCTCTTCATTACTGCGCAGCATAGCGAGGCAATCATGATGGCTGAGGTCTTGCGGTTTAACGGGAGTGCCTTTACGCGCAAGGTATTCCGGGGATGCGCACAGTACCCGTCGACTCGGTGCGAGCCGCCTTAAAATCAGATTACTGTCAGTTAAATCACCGTAGCGAATAACGACATCTATGCCCGATTCGGCAATATTAGACAAATTATCATTGAGATACAGATAGGGAACGATATCGGGGTAGCGGTCGGTGAAGGCGGACAAAATCGGCAGTATATATTGTTTACCTATATCTTTTGGCGCAGCAATTTTTAAGGTGCCTTTGACCTCTTTTACCCCATTCTGCAGCAAATTTTCGGTTTCTTTTACATTTTCGATAATCCCCAAGCATGCTTGGTGATACAGGGCCCCTGAGTCTGTGAGTGACAGATGTCGAGTGCTTCGATTGAGCAGCTTAACCCCGTAGCGATCTTCAAGTGCTTGTAAGCGCGCCGTGACGGTTGCTGGAGAAAGTCCGAGCTCGCGGCCCGCCGCTGCTAATCCTTGATGTTTCACTATGCTGATAAACAGCGCCATATCTGAAAATTTATCCATTTTCACTTCTATTATTTGTCTGGGCTGAATAATGAATTCATATATTAATCAATTATCAAAATATGTCGAATGAATATACTGGCTCCACTAACCAATCAGCAGTACAGAGAGTAGTCATATGAGCAGCCATATCAGTAATCAGATTAGTAATCAGAGCAATAGCGATAAAGCTGTGGTTGTCATCATCGGCGGAACATCAGGAATAGGGGCTGCGCTTGCTAGGCAGCTAACGGTAGACAACCAGATTGTCCATGTCGCCAGTCGTCAAACAGGCGTAGATGTGGCGGACGAACAATCGGTAAATCGATTTTTTGAATCCATTGGTGCGTTCGATCACTTAGTGATCACCGCGGGTTCTTCTGCGCCAGCTGGCAAGGTCGTTGATGTCGATATTCAACAAGCTAAAGCGGCTTTTGACACTAAGTTTTGGGGTTCAATCAATGCTACAAAACAGGCGGTTCGTTACATTAAACAAGGTGGTTCGATCACGCTAACCACTGGGATGCTGTCACGAAAAGTGGTCGCTAATACCTATGTTAAAAGCACAATGAACGCCGCCTTAGAAGCCTTTACTAAGGTGCTCGCTAAAGAGCTTGCCCCCATTAGAGTCAACGCCGTTAGCCCTGGATTAACAAGAACCGGGTCAATGCCAGCGCAAACGGCGATGTACGAACAAGCCAAAACCACATTGCCTGTGGCAAAAGTGGGTGAGCCGAGTGATATCGCTATGGCCTATTACCTTGCCATTAACAACAGCTTTATGACTGGCGCCATTATCGATGTTGATGGTGGCGCGCTGATTAACTAATGCGCTGAATAAATAGTGCTTTTACCCATGATTGCACCGAGCTGATAACACATCGCCGGTATGTTCCCTACACAAAATTTAAAATAAGCGAGATTACAATGAACAAGGAAAAAATGCCGTTACAAGTGTGGATACTAACGCTAGCAGCGTTTGCAATTGGCACCGCAGAGTTTGTGATTGCTGGTATCCTGCCACAAATTGCCACGTCTTTGTCTATTAGTGAAGGTCAGGCAGGGTATTTGATCAGCGCCTATGCATTGGCAATTGTGTTTGGAGGTCCTATCCTCACGATTTACTTGGCGCGGTTCAATAAAAAAACCGTACTGACCAGCTTAATGGTGCTGTTTATCTTGGGTAATTTGCTGTCGGCATTTGCCCCCAATTACACCTTGCTGATGATTAGCCGAGTGATTACTGGCTTAGTTCAAGGCCCATTTTATGGCATAGGTGCCGTAGTGGCGACCAGTTTGGTATCTGAAAAAATGGCCGGACGTGCTGTGGGTCAGATGTTTGCGGGTTTAACTTTAGCGAACGTATTGGGTGTACCAGGTGGCACTTGGATTGGCCTGCAATTTGGTTGGCAAACCACCTTTATCACAGTCGCGATATTGGGCGTTATCTCAATCGCGTCTATCTTCAAGTTTATTAATGCGACCGGCCATGGTGAAGCGAAAAATGTTTCGGCTCAGCTGCGAGCGTTTAAAAACCCTATGTTGTTGATTAGTCTTGCTATCACTGTATTTGCTTGGTCCGGTTTTATGACTGTTTACGGTTATATTGCGCCAATTGCGATGCACATTACGGGCTTTAGTGAACATGCAGTAACGTGGATTTTAGTTATCGTCGGCTTAGGTTTGATATTGGGTAACACTTTAGGTGGGCGTTCATCGGATAAAAACCTGCAGAAAGCGTCGATGTTTTGGGCGATAGCCATGATAGTGTCGCTGCTACTGGTTGGTTTCGCGCTGGACAGCAAAGTGATGTTTGTGATTGCCGTTTTTGTCTTTGGTATCGCTTCGTTTGCTAATGTTCCTGCAATGCAGTTACGGGTAATGAATCACGGTGGTGAAGGCCAAGAGTTGGCAGCAACCGCTAATATTTCAGCCTTTAACCTAGCTAATGCGTTCGGTGGATTTTTAGGGGGGATGGTGCTGGATAGTCAGATGGGTGCAGGCATGATCCCTTATGCAGCAGTGATTGTCCCTGTGCTTGGCTTAGTGTTTATTTCGATGGTAAACAAACGTGAGACACGTGCCGCGAATGCTGTAGCTGTGCCTAGTATTTAAATGTGGTAGAAAGTCTGATTACTTCTGATATTGGCTGCAATTTATTTTAGCTAAAATGCTCAATGTAACTCATTGAGCATTTTGTATTTTAGGCTCAAATGTAGCTGACCTTTGTGATTCTGCAAGATTGATTCATCTATCGTCTATCTTGCTTAATTTATATTCGGACTAGACACACTTTTAAATTCCACTTAATAACTGGTCATGTTAAGCATCAGAAATATGCCAACTCCCGGCGAAGCTACTAATCAATACCTGTAACTTCGCTAGGGTGAGTGCTGTGTAGCAACGTTACGAACGAGAGTCAGGGATGGCGAACTGGCAGTTAGGCATCATCGCCATGACAGCTTTCTTTCCCTCTAATATTTTTTCAGTTAAGTACACTATTCTAATAGCTTAAGCTGTGTTTTTCCCCATTGGGTGGCATAGGGCATGGCTTCTTGCGGGCTGAGGACAAACTCTTGCTCGCATCCATCGCCGCGGGGCGTTTCCCAGAATTTGATCCCCTTTTGCTCAAGGGTGAGTTGGTAATATCCTGAGCCGTCTGATGTGGGGCATTCTGCGTCCGGTGCTTTGCCAGCAAACAATTTGTCCCTTAATGCAGGGGGTAAAGGATGACTCATACCCACGAGCATACTTTGTGGTTGCGTATCGGCGAGAAACCACTGCCACGGGTGGAAAGGTTTGCCGTCGGTAAGGGAGAAACTCACAAATTCTTGGCTGATACCATTGGCGCCATAACCTGCCGCCCAGCGATATAGGCGCACACTGAGCCAATGCTGATTAATAAAAATCGGTTCGGCAAAGGTTTCGTCAGTCACAAAACTGCCCATTTGTGCCAGCATTCTGCGGCGAGTATCAAAGGTTTGTGCTAGTTGGGCTTCATCGGTGAGCTTATGTTCAAGCCATTGATTAATTGCCAAGATACCCGTTTGTGGGCCTTTAAATTCGATACCCACATCTGTGCCAAAAGTCAGCGGGCGATACTCAATATTTTCGTAGTTTTGCCATTTACCTCGGCTGAGTTTTGGCGTGGTTTCTAGCGGTAGATTGTAAGCATCGGCACCACAATCCTCGACCTTATCTGGGCTGATTTCTCGCTCAAGTTGCACTGGTAATGATTTACTCGCGGTATCTTTAAACCAATGGCCGCTCAGTTTTTGTGGCGTGACACTATCAAACTGCCAATTTCCTGTATTGCCTTCTTCTTTCCACAGTTCATCTTGCTGCTCGAGTCTTATCGGCGTTAAGTAGCGTTGATAGTAATAACTGCCTGTTCCATATTGATTAAAACAAATTCTGACCTTGCTTTTACCTAACTGTCCCTGCCAGATCCCTGTGAGTTCATTGACCGCAAAGGTCGGCAAAGAGATCGCGGCGGTCAGCAACAGGCTTGAAGATAAAACGGAGAATAACATCCTTGTGGGCATACTGATTTTCTCTTAAAAGGTGATAAGTAAGGGCCGTATTCTAAGCGCTGGATACTGACCGATTGTGGATTAAAAATCAAAATCTGATAAAAAAGTCGCCCGTAGGCGACTTGATGTTAAAGACTTAAGGCTTATTTAACTTGCCAATCAATGGCTTCACCAGCACGGATTGGCACTACGTTAGTATCGCCAAGCGGGTAAGTTGCAGGGACATCCCATGACTTTTTGACCAGCGTAATGGTATCGGTATTACGTGGCAGATGGTAAAAGTCTGGGCCGTTAAAGCTTGCGAACGCTTCGAGTTTATCCAGCGCATTGACCGACTCGAAGGCTTCGGCATACAGCTCTATGGCAGCATGAGCCGTGTAGGAGCCCGCGCAGCCACAGGCCGCTTCTTTCTTATCCTTGGCGTGTGGCGCTGAATCTGTACCTAGGAAAAACTTCTTGCTGCCGCTTGCCGCTGCACCTAACAACGCCTGCTGGTGGGTATTGCGTTTTAAAATCGGCAGGCAGTAAAAATGCGGACGAATACCGCCTGCCAGCATGTGATTGCGGTTATACAGTAAATGGTGGGCTGTGATAGTCGCGGCCACATTGTCTGAGGCTTGAGTGACAAAATCGACGGCATCTTTGGTGGTGATATGCTCAAGCACGATTTTAAGCGCGGGGAAATCGGCGACAATTTTACTGAGGATATTTTCAATAAAGACACGCTCGCGGTCGAAAATATCAATAGCTGAATCTGTGACTTCACCGTGGACTAAAAATAGCATGCCGACTTCTTGCATGGCTTGGAGTACGGGATAGATGTTTTTAACATCGGTTACGCCGGAATCTGAGTTAGTCGTCGCGCCCGCTGGGTAGAGTTTAGCAGCGACAATTTTACCCGAGGCTTTGGCCTTGCGGATTTCATCTGGGCTGGTTTTGTCGGTTAAATACAACACCATTAAAGGTTCGAACTGTGAGCCCGCGGGCACCTGCGCTTTAATGCGATCGTAATAGGCCAGTGCGGTTTCGGTATCGATAGCGGGGGGCACTAAGTTTGGCATCACGATGGCGCGGCCCATATAGCGGCTGATGTCGCGCACTGTATCTTTAAGCTGGGCGCCGTCTCTTAAATGAATATGCCAGTCGTCTGGGCGAGTGATTGTTATTGTGGTCATAGGGTTTGGTCTTTTGATCGTTTTTGCTGCGAGGGTGGCAGGATCTTATGTGGCAAGGATTTTACTGTAAAGGGAAACTCGGCTGTTTTGGTTAATAAATCTAGATTCTAGACCCTAGAATCTAGGAACTGCTTTTTCAATCGGACACTTTTCATTTCACTGCTGCGGACACTTTTAAATAAAAGCGCCAGTGTCCGCGGACACTTTTATCTGTAATTTTTTATTAAGATTATGAAAGTAAATGATTTTACTTGTTTGGCATAGGCTTTGCTGTCTCTAGGGTAGAGATTTCCAATAGTGTCCGTTGATACGTTCCGGCACTGATGATTCCAACAGGGAAGCGAGTAAAGCCATGATTAAAGATACTAGCGGCCAAGATACAGTACTTGTGCCATCGACCTCTAAACGTCTTAAGTTACCGCTGATCATTGGCGGTTGCGCCTTATTAGTCAGCGCCTTAGTTTGGGCTAGCTTGGGCACTGATAGCGTGAGCAAATCCTTAAGCCGCAGCGACATCACTACCGCAAAACTCTTCGTTGGAACGTTAACCCGCGATGTGGCGACCACAGGTAAAATCGTGGCGGCCAATGCGCCTATTTTGTATAGCACTGAGGAAGGTACTGTGACTCTGCTCAGCAATCCTGGCGATACTGTTAATAAGGGCGATGTGGTCGCCAAACTTGATAGTCCAAGACTCACTAATCAGCTAGCGCAAGCCAAGTCCCTATTAGCGGGTATGGAGAGTGCATTAGAGCGCGCTAAGTTGGATGCAAGACGCGATCAATTACAAGCTTATCAAACCTTAGATATCGCAACGGTCGATCTTGAAGCGGCGGATAGGGAAAGCCGACGCGGAGAGGAGCTGATTCAAAGTCAGCTTATTGGCCAGATTGATTATGAAAAAGGCAAAGATGATCTACACAAAGCCAAGCTGAAGTTTAAGCATGCAGAGCAAGAAGTTGCGTTAACGAAAGATACGTTAACCTTTGAAATTAAAAATAAAGCCCTAGAAGTTGAGCGTCAAACTCTCGCGGTGCGTGAATTAGAACGTCAAGTCGATGCCTTGAATATTGTCGCACCTGTTAACGGTATTATCGGTAACTGGATTACCGAGCAGAAAACCCGTCTTAGCGCTAACCAACCGATTTTAACCGTCGTGGATTTAAGCGCCTATGAGGCTGAGTTAGCCGTGCCTGAGTCCTATGCGGACGATCTGGGTTTAGGCATGGAAGTCGAGTTGAGTTTTGGCAGTATTAAGTTAATGGGCAAGTTATCGTCAATTTCCCCTGAAGTGCGTAACCGTGAAGTGACCGCTAGGGTGCAATTTGACCAAAGCGACAGCCTAACACTGCGCCAGAATCAACGTATCTCGGCCCGAGTGTTATTAGAGCACAGACCCAATGTTCTTATGGTAAAACGCGGCGCCTTTATGACCAGCGGTGGGGGTAATGTGGCTTATCAAATCGAGGGCGATTTAGCCAGTCGTCGTGAGGTTAAGCTTGGCAGTACTAGCCTGAGCCAAGTCGAAGTGCTTGATGGTGGCAAAGCCGGAGATGAGTGGGTTATTTCAAGTGTCGACCCCTTTAATCACGCCGAACAGGTCAGAATTCATTGATGACCGATATTCGTAAATTATTAAACAACCAATCTGATGAATTTAACAGCGCAGTGATCAAGGTGAATGACGAAACCTGCTGCGACATGGACAAGAATAGGAGCCGGATATGCGTGATAAACAATTTGATATCAGCGTGTTGATGTCATCCAAAATGTTTGGAGTACTAGCCTTATTATTACTGGTGGTTGCGGTGGAATTAAGTATCGGTGAGGCCAATAGCTGGTTTTTCCTCGGACTCAATTTGTTGGAATGGAGCAATCCTTTGGATGAGTTTCGCCAAGTGGGTGAGGTTTCCACCGAAACTGCCAACCTTATGCTGGGCGCTTTTATGTGGTTTTTAGAGTGTGTCGTTGAGCCATTCTTTGGCTGATAAAGGTGTGCTGATTACGGTCGTACATGAGTCGATGCCTAAGGTGTAGACGCAGAGTCTGGGCGCAAAATAGATTTGATTATTTAAAGGAAATTAACATGTTATCAATGAAGAATGTGAGCAAGGTTTTTAAAACGGATTTAGTAGAAACCCACGCCCTGCGCGATTTTAACCTCGAGGTGAATGAAGGCGAATTTGTCGCGGTCACGGGTCCTTCTGGCTCGGGTAAAACCACCTTTTTAAATATTGCAGGTTTACTCGAAGGTTTTACTCACGGTGACTATTTTCTCGATGGGATTAACGTGTCTAACTTGAGCGATAACAAGAGCGCCACTATCCGAAATGAAAAAATTGGCTTTATTTTCCAAGGTTTTAACTTAATTCCCGATCTTAACTTAGCTGAGAATATCGAAGTGCCGCTGCGCTATCGTGGTTTTAATGCCAAGGAGCGTCAACGTCGTGTACAAGAGGCATTAGAGCAAGTGGGCTTAGCTTCACGGCTTAAACATTTACCTACTCAGTTGTCGGGTGGACAACAACAAAGGGTGGCGATTGCTCGTGCTTTGGCGGGGGAGCCACGCTTCCTACTCGCCGACGAACCTACGGGAAACCTCGACAGCCTAATGGCACGTCAAGTGATGGAACTACTCGAAAATATCAATCAAGCGGGCACAACCATTATCATGGTGACGCACGATCCTGAACTCGCTCGCCGCGCCCAACGCAACATTCAAATTGTTGATGGTCAAGTGTGTGACTTTACTATGTATCATCAAGGTCATCGCCATGTCAGTGACATCACTGCTGCGACTGATATCGACAAACTTGTCGCCAACGCCGACCGTTAAGGATATGCATTATGTTCTTTTATTATGTTGATTTAGCTTGGCGCAGCATTAAGAAAACCCCAGTGCTGTCGCTGTTGATGGTGTTGGCGATTTCGATTGGTATTGGTATCACGATTACTACGTTAAACGTGTACAAGATGATGTCATTTAATCCTGCGGGTGAACGCTCTGATGAGTTAAATGCGGTACAGCTTTGGAGCCAAGGTCCCGATTCTTGGGATGAGTTAAACTCGTTAGTGACTTACCAAGACGCGATGAATCTGCGCAACAATACCTTACCTAAACGCCAAGCTGCGATGTTTCGCACTGGGATGGCAGTGCAGACGGAGGATGCCAATTTTGCGCCTATTTTAGAAAGCATTCGGGTGACGGACAGTGACTTTTTCAAGCTGTTTGACGTGCCATTTTTGTACGGTAATGCGTGGGATAAATCCGTCGACACTGAGCCTGCTTATCAAGTGGTGATTAACGATAAACTCAATCAAAAGTTATTTGCGGGTCAAAACAGTGTTGGCAAAGTTATCTATCTTAATCGTAAACCTTATCAAGTGGTTGGTGTGATTGATGCTTGGGATCCTAAGCCTAAATATTATGATCCCACTAACGGTGCCTTTAACGACACGGAACAAATTTTTGTGCCGTTTTCGCTGACGCCTATCGAAGAGTTTGATATATGGGGTAACACGTCAGGTTGGAAGTTTGAGACGATGAATAGTTACAGTGATCGCCTTAACTCTGAAAAAGTGTGGCTGCTGTATTGGGTTGAGTTACCAAATAAAGACGCAGTAGCCAGTTACCGTTCTTGGCTCAGCAATTATGTGGCGGAGCAAAAAGCCCTAGGCCGTTTTACGGATAATAAATCTGCCGCTGACTCAGTCAAAGTATCCGATGTGGCAACTTGGCTTGAATACAATCATGTGGTGCCCGAAGACAATAAAATCTTGGTTGGCTTGAGTGCGCTGTTTTTAAGTGTTTGTTTAGTCAATATATTAGGTTTAATGCTGACAAAGTTCCTCAAGCGAGCTCCCGAGGTGGGAGTGCGCCGCGCTATTGGTGCTAGCCGTGGTCAAATCTTCGCTCAATATATGGTTGAAGTGGGCATGATTGGCTTATTCGGTGGTTTGCTTGGACTCGCTTGGGCCTACGCTTCGCTTTATGGGTTATCGGCCCAGTTTGAGGTCGCGAAGGGCTTAACCCATTTATCGGCGAGTATGTGGATTATCACCCCAAGTATTGCGGTAGGCACAGCCTTGTTGGCTGGCTTGTATCCCGCATGGGTTGTGTGTCGCACTAAACCTAGTGTTTATCTAAAAAGCCAGTAAGGGACTCATTATGTTGCATATTAAACCTATTCTCAGCAGTTTATTGCGCAGTAAAAGCGGTCCAGTCTTACTGCTTATTCAGATTATCCTGTCTGTGGCGATTGTGGCGAATGCGAGCTTTATTATTCAAGAGCGTTTAGTCCTGATGCAGCGTGATTCGGGGATTAAAGAGTCAGAAGTATTGACCTTTAGCTTGTTTAACTTTGATCCATTGATTGATAAAACCGCGCAAAACAAAATTGATCAGCAAATTTTGCGGGGGCTACCCAATGTGATTGATGCGACCTCAACCAATATGTTGCCGTTAAGCGGTGGCGGCTGGTCGAGCACGTTAAATCTGGGCCCCGACCCAGATAGCGCTAAATCGACACCGCAATTTGCCATGTATTTAGGGACAGATCACACCATTGAGACCTTAGGCATTAAGCTGATTGAGGGACGTAACTTTTACCCCCATGAACTTAAGGATAACCTCGATAGCCCTAGCCGATTAGCGATCATCTCCAGTGTGTTAGCCAAAGCCATTTGGCCTGATGAATCCGCACTTGGTAAAGTGTTGTACGAGGGCAAGGATGCGCAGATCACTGTGATTGGCGTAGTCGAAAAACTGCAAGGCGCGTGGATTGACAGTTCTAGCCTTGAAAATAGTGTGATTCAAAATGTGGATTATGGCAGCAGTTCTTACATGGTACGGGCCAAACCTGAGTTTCACGCCGAGCTTAAAGACACGATAAAAAAAGCGCTGCTGGCCGAGAATCCAAACCGAGTGCTCGATGGCTTTAAGTCAATCGAGGCCTTAAAAGATAGTTCATATCGCGATCATAAATTGATGATTACTGTGTTAACTATGATGGTGGTGTTGTTATTGCTTATCACCTCGCTCGGTTTAACGGGCATGGTGATGTTTAATATCCAGCGCCGCACTAAGCAGATAGGTACCCGCCGTGCATTGGGGGCTAAAAAACGCGATATTATCAGTTACTTCCTGGTGGAAAACTATTTGATTTGCTTAGCGGGAGGCGTGTTGGGCGGCTTGTTAGCGATACAGTTAGGCCAACAGTTAATGAAAATCTATAGCTTGCCTATGTTGGACTTAAGCTACCCACTAATTACTGTGGCAGGTTTATTTATTGTCACCACGTTAGCGGTTTACTTACCGGCGCGTAAGGCGGCAAATATTTCGCCAGCAACCGCAACCCGCAGCGTATAGCGGAATATTTGATGTTACTCAAGGTACGATAAAAGCTCGACAAAAGTGCGATAACAATAGGATGTTATTGCACTTTTTGTTACTTTACGGTTAACAGTTTTACTTAGGACAACACTCACACTTATGGATACTATCCTTATCGTCGATGACAATCATGCCATCTGCCAAGCCCTAGGTTTGATGCTAGAACTCAATGATTATCGGGTGCTGATTTGCCATAGCCCAGAGGACGCCCTTGGGTTATTGACGACGCAAGATGTGGATTTAGTGATCCAAGATATGAACTTTACCCGAGATACCACCTCGGGTGAGGAAGGTCGGCAGCTGTTTTACGCCCTGCGCGAACGCCAAGGGGATTTGCCGATTATTTTGATGACGGCGTGGACGCAACTCGAAACGGCAGTTGAATTAGTCAAAGCGGGCGCTGCCGATTATATGGGCAAACCTTGGGATGACGCTAAGCTACTCAATAGCATCACTAATCTGATTGCGCTTTATAAACTCTCCCGTGCTAACCACCGCTTGGAGCGAGTGAATCATCAACGCCAAGTGGCGATCGCCGATGCGGATCTCTGCGGTATTGTCTTTGGCAGCGGTGCTATGCAGCGTTGCATTGATTTAGCCTTGCAACTGGCGCGCTCCGATGTGTCGGTCTTGATCACTGGCCCCAATGGCGCGGGTAAAGACAAGCTTGCCGATATTCTCCACGCCAATTCACCCTTAAAAAACAAACCTTTTATTAAGGTCAATGTCGGCGCCTTGCCGATGGATTTATTAGAGGCCGAGCTGTTTGGTGCCGAGGCGGGCGCTTTTACGGGCGCAACTAAAGCACGTATTGGCCGTTTTGAAGCGGCCGACGGCGGCACGCTGTTTTTAGATGAAATTGGCAATTTACCTTTGTCTGGTCAAGTGAAATTATTGCGGGTGCTACAAACCGGCGAATTTGAACGCTTAGGAAGCCATAAAACCCAGAAAGTAAAAGTGCGGGTGATCAGTGCGACCAATGCGGATCTGGCCCAAGATATCGCTGAAGGGCGATTCCGTGAGGATTTGTTTTACCGCTTAAACGTGATTGAACTGGCATTGCCACCGCTGAATCAACGCATCGATGATATTTTACCTTTAGTGCAGCATTTTATTGGCAGCGATTTTAGCTTGAGTAAACCTGCGTTGCAGGCGTTATTACAGCACCGCTGGCCGGGAAATGTGCGCGAGCTTGAAAACGCCTGTAAGCGAGCCGTATTGTTGGCGCAAAGCCATGTGTTGACTGAAGCTGACTTTGGTTTGGCACCTGTTGCGAGTGTCATCAAATCTGCTTCCAGTGTTTCGGCTGTATCTGAGTCGCGGCTATCTGGCTTGAGACACTCTGATCCTCTGCCTGTTTATTCGCCCGCTTCCATCCCCGTAAATACCGCATTTTATCATGAGTCTGTTCGTGCCCAAGTGTCAGATGCCAATGAGGCGATAGACGTGAGCCGAGAAGATATCGAAGCGGCGCTAAAACAGCATCATGGCGTAATTGCTCGGGTGGCAAAAGCGCTTGGACTCAGTCGCCAAGCGCTGTATCGGCGGATGGACAAGTTTGGTTTAGATAAGTCATAGGCTAAATGCAGATGCTAGGCTATCGATTAAGGAATCTGAGTGTTAATTCGAACTAAACTTATCATTTTTTCAATGGCTTGCTGCGCCTTTGGCGTCTTGCTGAGTTTTGCTTTGGTGAAGTATATCTCACCCTATGCTTCGTCTGTTGCCACGTCTAACACGATTGAAATCCCTGATGTGAATGTGCAACTGGATTTTGCGGAGCTTGAGAAAACGGTCGCCTCCATCGAACTCGCCCTTAACAATAGTGAGCAATTGCAGGAGGCTGCGGCGATGCAAGCGCACCAGAGGGCCGAGCAGATTAAAGCCGAGCTGCAAAAGCTTGAACAACTTAAACAAGAGCAGTTACAAATAAAACTCTTCAAGTTAGAACAACTTAAAGAAGGGCTGTTTAATTCTATTCCTCATGTGGTTGAGCCTTTACGTGTAGAACCGCTATCCATTTTACCGCCCAAAGCACCTGTATCTCCTGCGATATCCGCTGAGATAGCTAAGGGAGAGCGTGTCTCGAGTTTGACCTTAGGTGAAGGTTTGATCGTGTTGCTTCTCGCTTGTGCTGTCTGTGGTTTAGGTATTGCTTGGTTGACTCGACATCTCGGCCGCAGTTTAGATTCCCTTGAAGTCGGCTTGCTAAATTTTAGTGATAATGACTTTAGTGTGAGTATTCCTGAACATGGCGAAGGTCAGCTCAAAACCTTAGCGCAGTTATTTAACCATTCGGCGGCAAAATTGCGCCAAGAAAGGCAGTACATTTATCAGCGGGAGTTATTACTGGATAAGGTGATTCAAAGTTCTCCCAATGTGATGTTGTTACTGGACGATCATCAGCGGCTCATTTACGCCAACGATGCGGCGCGTCACCTATTTCATAAAAAGGGCAGAATGGAAGGCTTGAGCTTAGATGAATTGCTGGTGGATTTGCCCGAAGTATTGGCCTTAGCGCTTAAACATGAAAAGAACGGACTCTTCGCCATGGGTGAAGATGATGTGGAAACTTGGTATTTAAGTCGCGGCCAATTTTTATTGAATAACCAACAGCATAACTTGATTTTGCTCAAGCAGATGACCCGCGAGCTCAATCGTCAAGAGGTGGCAGTATGGAAAAAAGTCATCCGCATTATTAGCCATGAGCTCAATAACTCAGTCGCGCCCATCGCCTCTATGGTGAACTCCGGCCGACTGCTCACCAAAGATATCGATAATCCCAAGCTAACCTTAATTTTCGATACCATCGAGAATCGCACCAGCCATCTAAGCCAGTTTATCTTCAACTATGCTCGTTTTGCTAAGTTGCCGCTCCCGCAACGGCGTCAGGTGAATTGGACGCAATTTACTGCCCAGTTAACTCAGCATTATCCCTTTAAACTCATTCATGAGTTACCTGAGGTTGATGGTTTTTTCGATCAAGGACAGATGGAGCAAGTGCTCCTCAATTTACTTAAAAACGCCCATGAATCTGGCTCAAACCCCGAGGATGTCACCCTGTCGATTCGGTATCAAACCTTAGTGGATGGTGCAGGTTTTAGTATTGTGATTGAGGATCGCGGCGCAGGTATGTCTGGTGAAGTATTAGAGCAGGCGCTACTGCCGTTTTACTCAACAAAACAATCGGGTACAGGCTTAGGTTTACCTTTGTGCCGTGAAATTATCGAAGCCCACGATGGCAGTATTAGCATGCATAATCGCAGTGACGGTGGCCTGTTGGTTCGACTATGGTTACCACAATAATGCTCGCGTTTTGAATCAACACCGTAATGCGACTCTTAAGTCGCATTTTTATTGCTTATCTTATCCGCTTGTTTAATGCATAACTCCTATCCTCAACAGCCTCTTGGCGTATTAGCCAAATGGGCTATTTTTGCCTTTTTACCTTAGCTCTTCGGGCTAATTTGCCCCCCAGCGTAATGACGGGAGATCTTTAACCCTGTTAACCTGTTTTATCGAAAATTTGCGTTAAAACTCACCTTGTTCTAACAGAGGTTAGCGCGGTTTTTAAGGTTCGATTAAAAAGGTTAAGGAGGGATAAGTGAAACAGTTAAAACAGCGTCTGTTTACTTACGTTTTATGTCCATTCCTGCTGCTGGCTTCCCCTATCACTATTGCCGATAACGACATTGAAATTAGTGGCTTAGTAATAGATAGAACCTTGACTCGGTTTGGTAAGGACTTTGGCTTTTACTACTCAAGCTATTGGCGCGAACTGCCCTTTACCCAAGGCTTTAACGTCACTCTATATGAGACAGTGTTTCCACAGGCTGGAACCGTTTTAACTTTAGAGGTAAACGGGACTCGGATTTACACCACCCATTTTGGTCGTCGTGCAAATCCGATTAAAGAGAGCGCAGAGCAGGCGATTTTGCTTACGATTGATTATTTAGCGCAAGTCAGAGCCAATGCAATAACAGGTGATTTTTCAGGAACATCGGACGACTTTTAGGATAATAATAATGACATACAGGACGTTACTTGCTCTTGTCACGCTATGTGTGGCAAGCAGTGGCCAAGCCACTGAATTGATTTATACGCCAGTGAATCCCAGTTTTGGCGGCAATCCGCAAAATGGGGCTTTTTTATTAAATAAAGCCCAAGCGCAGAACGATAATAAATCCAGCTCGACCGAGAAGGATTTTGTCACCCGTTTTAAAGAATCCCTAGAGCGTAACATCATCAACTCGATCACCCGCGGCGTTGCCGATGGTGAAATCACCGATGGTGTTTACGATACCGGTGATTTTCGCATTGAAGTGGCTTCTACGGGAAATGGCGTGATGCTAACTATTACTAATACTGCAACCGGTGAAGTCACTGTGATTGAAATGCCGACATTCGGAGGAGTCAACTAATGGCCCGTCTAGTGTTAGTGAGTTTATTACTGCTAAGTGTGTCGGCCTGTAGCCTGATCTCCAAACCCGATTTAAATATCACGGCTGCCGAGGTTAACCCCTTGAGTGAGGTGATGCGTGGGTTGCAAACTCAACCAGGACCTAAGTTTCCTATCCCTGTGGCCGTGTATTCCTTTCGCGATCAAACTGGCCAATATAAGCCGCAGGCTAACGTGAGTTCGTTTTCGACCGCGGTAACTCAGGGCGCAACATCGATGTTGATGCAGACTTTGCTCGACTCGAAATGGTTTACACCAGTTGAGCGTGAAGGGCTACAAAATTTGCTTACCGAGCGTAAGATCAGCAACAAACAGAGCGGTACTAAGGGCGATGAAGTGCCCGTATTATCCACCGCCAGATTGTTACTCGAAGGTGGGGTGATTAGTTATGAGACCAACACTAGCACTGGTGGTAGCGGTGTCGAATACTACGGCATTGGCGCCTCTGAAATGTACCGTGAAGATCTGGTGACCATTTATCTACGCGCCGTGGATGTACACACAGGTAAGGTCATGATGTCGGTCTCAACCAGCAAACGTGTTTTATCCCAAGAAATGCGTGCGGGCTTGTTCCGTTACACGAGTTTAAATCGACTCGCTGAGGCTGAAGTCGGTTTTACTACCAATGAGCCAGTGCAATTTTGCGTATTACAAGCCATTGAATTGGCGGTCGCTGAGCTGATTGATAAGGGTATCAAACAAGGTTACTGGAGCCCAACTCAAGTGGCGCAGCCAGCAGAAAAAGCCCAAGAGTTGAGTCAGGGCTAGGTGCCTGAAAGCCGGTATTAGATGCTAGAGCAAAGCAGACTTCTGCTTTAGCACTTAGTCGCGATAGCGTAAAAGAAAACCGAGCCAGTTAAGCTGACTCGGTTTTTTATTGCAGTTATTGCAGCAGTCAGTTGATATTTGGCTATTTTAGTCCGCTTGCATGGCCTTCCAAAATAGTTCAAAACTGGCATCGCGGTATGTTCTATCTGTCCCCAAGTGCGGGTTATCGATAAAGAAACGGGTTGCTGCTAGATATTGGCCGTGGCAGTTTTCTAGCATCAATTCCACTGGATAATGGGCGATTAGCCCCATCATTTGTCCCTGCTTAATGAGTTCGCTAATAAAGCCTAAGATGCTATTCATCGCTTGATCGCGCACCTTAGCAGCAATCATGGGCGACATTGAATATTGCTGAAAAAACAGTTGTTTGACAGGGTTATCCAGCGACCAATCTATCGCACTTTGCCATAGTTGTAGGGCATTGTGCTTAAGATCGCTGCCCTTATGGGTGTTTAACAGTAAGGCATCGGCAAATTCTTGTTTTATGGTTAGAAACAAAGATTCCATCAAGGCTTCCTTAGAAGGGAAGTGATGGAACAAGGTACCTGTTGCTACACCTGCTTGTTTCGCAATCGAGGCGGTGGACGTGCCATGAAATCCTTGGCTGACAAAGAGCGCTAAAGCAGTATCGAGAATAGCTTGGCGTTTATCAGTCATGGTTTTAATGGGTTGTGTTGTTGATGGTTTATTCAAGATTTATCCCCCAATGACTAGCGCAAAAATAGCTTCATTAAGATGCGCTGGATAAAAGTGCCGTAGGGCGGGTGAACAAATTTGCCTGTGTTGAATCGGCCACGGCTGAGTACCGTTTTAGCGTGACTGAAGGTCAAAAAGCCTTCCTTGCCATGGTAATGCCCCATGCCCGACGGGCCTATTCCGCCGAAGGGCGCATCGTCGGCGGCGACATGAAACACGGTTTCATTGATACAAACACCGCCAGAATGGGTCTGCTGGAGGATCTTTTGCTGAGTTGGCTCATCGAAACTCATCACATAAAGCGCTAAGGGTCTGGCTCTGTGGTTGATGTACTGAATCGCTTCATCTAAGGTGTCGTAGCTAATAATCGGTAACAATGGGCCAAAAATTTCCTCTTGCATCAATAGCATGTCTTCACTGGTGTGAGTTATCAACTGAGTTGCGAGTTTACGATGTTGGCTATCTATGGCTTCGTCAGTTGCTGAAATAACACGGGCACCTTTTGCTTTGGCGTCTTCGAGCACTGTCATCAAGCGGTCAAACTGACGTGTATTAATGATGCTGCCATAGTCCTTATTGTGGTTAATGGTGCCATACATGGCCTTAAACTTAGCTTGGTAGGCGGCGATAAAGTCATCCACCTTGGTTTTAGGGCAAAGCACATAATCAGGGGCGACGCAGATTTGCCCGGCATTCAAACACTTACCGTAAATCATTCGTTCTACTGCTATCTCAAGCGGCATATCGGGGGCGATAATCACAGGCGATTTACCACCCAATTCGAGTGTTACTGGGGTGAGGTTATTCGCTGCGGCGCGCATCACATGGCGGCCGACTGTGGTCGAGCCAGTAAAGAGTAAATGATCGAAGGGCAGGGCAGAAAATTGGGCAGCAATGTCCGCCTCACCTTCAACAACCGCCACGTGGGATTCATCGAAGACTTGTGCCAATAACTGTTTGATCACTTGGTTGGTCGCTGGGGTAAATTCAGACATTTTGAGCATGGCATGATTACCCGCGGCAATAGCTGTCACTAGCGGGCCAATTGACAGCATTACGGGGAAATTCCACGGCACGATAATGCCGATCACCCCCAAAGGTTGATAATGCACTGTGACTTTGGCGGGTGCGAGTAAGATGCCCGCATGGCGAGCGCTGGGCTTGAGCCATTTTTTGAGGTTTTTCAAGCTGTAATTGATGTTGTTGATG
The DNA here is from genome assembly GCF_025653545.1 of Shewanella sp. SW1. Taxonomy (NCBI): domain Bacteria; kingdom Pseudomonadati; phylum Pseudomonadota; class Gammaproteobacteria; order Alteromonadales; family Shewanellaceae; genus Shewanella; species Shewanella sp. SW1. Next base: position 224,859 of record NZ_JAKKSG010000005.1, read on the forward strand.
ACAGGCATAATGTCTGAGATCAGGCTGTCATCAATCGATCTATGGCCGTAGTCTTGGCTTAAGGCTTCGACTAAGGGTGTTTGAAATTGCAGTATGGCCGCCTTCAGTCGAGTTAATTGCTCCACTCGCGTAGCGTAATTAGGATTCGGCGCCGCTAAATAACTGCTGCGTTGGCGTTGGAGCAACTGAGTCAGTGGCGAAGTATTAAGGTGTTCGGTGGCCATATTCATAGTGGTTGCTCCAAGGGAAATGGTAGGCTGAGTCTTATTCGGTACTTTATTTAAGTAATCGTCTCGATTGAGTCTTTTATTAAATCAATACCGACTGATTAGTCGGTTTATCCTAGCTTGCTTAGTGAGATGGCGCAAGGTATCTGGTGTATTTTTGAGCAAGATCACGGCTTGTTGTGGCGTTAGCTTTTACACTAAATCAAGGGTTGTTACATAAGGAGTATGTATGGCATTGTTAAAGCACGGAATTTCGATTGGTATTGAGCGTTATGGTGATGATGATTTTTTCGTTACCTTTAAAGCTATCGGTACCTTAACTCATCAAGACTACGAAATGATGGTGCCTGTGTTGGAGTCTGCATTAGCTGGGGTGAAAGATCCTGATATCTTCGCCTTGGTAGATGTCACCGAGTTGGAAGGCTTGGAACTACAGGCCGCTTGGGACGATCTCAAACTTGGGGTGAAGCATATTCGTCATTTCGAGAAAATAGCCATCGTCGGTAAGACGACTTTGCAGGAAGTGTTGGCTAAATTGGCAAACTGGTTTACGCCTGCTGAGGTAAGGTTTTTTGTTGATAATGGCGATGCTGTTGCTTGGCTGAGAGACTAAGGTTGTGAGATGAAGTTTGTGGTCTGCCAATGCGCTAAATCGGGCGTTATAGCAGCACCGTAAAGATTCACCCAACAATCCATTCGCGCCATAGAAGGAGTACAAATTATGCGTACAGGTCAAATACTCTGGCCCACAGATTTTTCGGAAACTGCGGCCCATGCACTGAGCTATGCCATTGAAATGGCTAATCTATACCATGTAGGGCTAAAAATTTTACATGTGGTTGAACAGCCGATCGGTGATGAAAACTTTATGATTCTATCTATTACCCCTGAAGAACTTGCTAAAAGCATGGAGGAAGCGGCGGCAACTAAAATGCGAGCACTATTGGATGGATTGAATACTGAGCTTCCCATCACTACCTTGATCCGCCGTGGCGATCCTGTCTATCAAATTTTAGAAGAGGCCAACAGTAAAGACATTGGCATGGTAGTAATTGCTAGCCATGGCCGAACTGGGATTTCGCATTTTTTACACACCAATGTCTCAGAAGCGGTGGCGAATGGTGCAGCTTGTCCTGTGCTTGTGGTTAAGTAACTGGCTTTGACTCTATAAATCCAAAGGGCGCTTATAGCGTCCTTTCTTTTTGATTGATAAAGAATAATTAATTGAAATGGGTACGCAAGAAGCATAGCAAACTGCTATAAAATAGTGGTATTTTGGCCTTAATAATTAGCTTAATTAAAAACTCAAATGATGGATAAGCTTATGCGTACTCAAGAAGTGTTATGCCCTACGGATTTTTCATCCACTGCGGCCCATGCGTTAAAATATGCGGTTGAAATGGCAAATGTTTATCAAGTCGATATTCGGTTGTTGCATGTGACTAGCCCTGCCCGTGGCGCCCATTGTTATGGTATTGCGGTCGATATTCCCGCTACATTGGAAAATGAACTCAAAGCTTTCGTTGATGCAAAAATGCAAAGTTTGCAGCAGGAAATGCAGCAGAACCTTACCGAAGGGCTCAATATTAAGTTAGTCGTGCGCCATGGTGATGCTATTGATGAGATTTTAGCGGAAGCCGTTGATGTGGGCATGGTGGTTATCGCTAGTCATGGGAGCAGCGGTTTAGCTGACTTTTTAAAACCCCACGTTACACAGGATATTGTTAAGTACGCTAAGTGCCCTGTGTTGGTGGTGAAATAACACTATGGGATAAGTTTAGTAGGAATCATTTTTGATCATTTTAGGTTCTGTTAACTTAGTCGACGCCTCGGCTTCATTGTCAAATGACATCAGGCGTCGATACTTTTCCTGCAGAGCCACTAAGCTACCATCTTGGGTAATTTGTTTGAGTCCCGCATTAAAATCATCCCGAATTTGTTCACTGAGAAACGCGAACTTGTATTCTGTAGGTGGGAATATTTGGTGGCAAATCGCCTGTTGTTTTAAGTCTTTCTCAGTGAGTTTGCCCTCAAGATAGGCCTGCTTTAAGTAGTATTTGAAAATATTTTTATCCATCACAACGACATCGGCTCTGCGCTTCATCAGCATATAAACCTGCTGCACTTGCCTCGCTTGTTCTTGGTAGCCGCTATTGGTCTTAACCATGTTGGCAAACTCTTCCCCCAGTAACGATGATGCACGTTGAAAGGCGACGACTTGTTTGTTGTTTAAGTCTTCTATGCTATTGATGTTAAATTGATTACTCTCGAGGCTAATGGCGCAGTTTTGGTAGGTTATCGCAACGTTGGAATAAAAAATGTTGTTAATCATTCCTTCTTTGATGTTGATGATGCCATCGAGTTTACCCTCCCTGAGTTCATGGAAAGTGCGCGCCAGTGGTAAGTAGTGGATAGAAGCAGTATGGCCTTTAACGGCGAGGGCTTGGTTAAGTAATTCGAGTTCGATCCCGCTATTGGTTGCTTGGATGACATAGGGCGGGATAGACAGGCTGACGCCTATCTTAATTTCAGCCGCTTGGCCGAGCTGAGCGCCGCATAGGATGAGTAACCCCATCAATTTATAGCGGTTACGACGAGCCACTGAGCTATTTGGCTTATTTAGTTTATGCGCCATAAGTTACCAACACCTCCGCGGTATACACTTGCAACTGTGTTTGATACTCGCCAAGTCATTCCATGACTTTCTTGAGTAAGTGTAGTGTGTCTGTGAACTCAGCACGGCTTTATTTATCAAATACACATTAACGCTTTAACCTATTACAGGCTCAAAAGGATGAGCCCGGTTAAGTCAGAAAAGCAATTTCTTCCGCCGTAGACTCCCTGCCTAAGATAATATTTCTATGTGGATAGCGGCCAAACCTGTCGATAATCGCTTTATGGCGCAGTTCAAACGTTAGGTTTGTTATCGCAGCTTCGCGATTAAACAGTTTTACTGCTACTTGGTGAATGGTTGCCGATTCGCTGTGCATATAGGGCATAAATAGAAAAGGGACTTGTTTGGATTTTAGTGCGGTATCGACCCGTTGGGCAACGGCTTCTTGGGCGAGCACTAAGGCTATCGCATCGGCTTCGAATGCGGCAGGCGTATCGCGGTAAATATTACGGGAAAATTGATCGAGCACTATTATCTCAGCCAATCGACCTTGAGGCGTGATTCGCCAATGTGAAAGCTCTCCCCGTTTGGCTTGAAGTAGTACACCTTCGAAGCGCTGTTTGATCTGGGTATCAAATTCAACATCTTTAATCCACCAGAGCTTTGGGTCAATGTCTTCAAACCAAAATGTCAGTATTTGGTCTGCTGTGATTGTCTGGCTCATTTTAGCCTTTCTTCATAGGTGTTGAGTGATATTAGAAATAACAGTTGTTGGGGGAGGATGACAAGCCGTTTCGTTTGATTTAAGTGCAGATTTGTTATCTGATGATCTTGTCGCGAACCGTAAGTATTTAGCATTGGCTATTGCCTTATTGACTGAATATAAAGTAGTTTTGATGATAATTACTTTTGTTTCCAGACAGGTCATCCTATGTCACTTTCAATGCCAGCATCCCAACAGGTTTCAAAGCAAAATAAGGCGTTTCTGCGTAAGTTATATTTGGCGCATTTAATGGATGATGACCGCCATAATCTATTATCACTCAATAAGTTAACCGGAATGCCTCGCCGAACTTTACAGGACGCTATCGCAGCTTTTGAGGATATAGGTATTCGAGTCGAGTTTGTGCAGGAAGGCAGCCGTAACAATTCAGGTTATTACCGCATAGTCACCTGGGGGCCGATCAGCAGCGCTTGGGTCGATACCCATCTAAGCGAAATCGCTGAGCTGATAGGATTTTACGATAAGTCAATTTAAACGCTGTTTGTTACCAAGGACGAATTTGAGAACTCTTCAACTGTTAGGTTTTATTCTTGCCATCGCAGGCGTCATTTTAGGATATATAACGCTAGCATCTATTGACGGTCAAACATCTGAAGCTTCTGCTGGGGCTGCGGGTTTAGGCATGATTTTTATGGTATTACCAGCCTTTGGCTGTTCTGCGTTAATGTTGGTACCTTCTTCTTTAACATTATACAAATCAAAAGTAAGGCTACGTACCTATTTTAAAGGGAGTTTTTGGTTGAGTCTGTGGAAATTGAATTTAGTTATTTCTGCTGTATATATCCTTGTTACTCTTTATGTGGGCTGTTTATGGCTACAAATCAGCATTGGTCGCTAACGAGTGAATCATCTTGTTCATAATATGTTCATTTTTTATGCTTAACCTTCAACGCGAGTCTCCCCAGAGGATATTGCATTCGTTTGCATAGATATTTGAGCATTTTCTCTTCGTTACTCCGTTGCCAATTTTCTGGCCTGACCAGCCTAAACTCCCTATAATCGGCTGCAAATGTCATCACGCTACATAGTGTTTACATCTAACTACCCTACATACTTAAAATAAAAAGGAACCTTGTTCCATGTTAGAAAAACTGTTCAAACTGAAACAAAATCAAACGAGCCTCAAGCAGGAAGCGGTCGCAGGTTTGACAACATTTATGACGATGGCCTACATCATTTTTGTGAACCCAATGATGTTAGCCGATGCGGGCATGGACCATGGGGCTGTATTTGTGGCGACCTGTTTGGCTGCGGCTGTCGGCTGTTTGGTTATGGGGCTGATGGCGAATTATCCAATTGCGCTTGCTCCAGGTATGGGACTTAATGCCTTTTTTACCTACACAGTCGTGGGTGAAATGGGTTACAGCTGGGAGACTGCGTTAGGCGCAGTGTTCCTGTCGGGAATTTGCTTTTTAATCTTGTCCTTAGTGCGTATTCGAGAATGGATTGTAAATAGTATTCCCATGTCGTTACGTATCGGTATTGCTGCAGGTATTGGTTTGTTTCTTGCCCTGATTGGCCTTAAGAGCGCCGGTATTGTGGTGGCAAGTCCTGCTACGCTAGTGACGCTGGGCGATATCACGGCATTTCCGGCGGTTATGGCTGTGCTGGGCTTTTTCCTCATTATTGCTATGGTGCAGCGGGGAATGAAGTCGGCGGTGATTGCCAGCATTCTGATTATCACTGGCCTAGGACTAGTGTTTGGTGATGTGCAGTATCAGGGCATTGTATCAATGCCACCTTCAATCGCACCTACATTTATGAAGATGGATTTATCCCAAGTATTTGAAGTAACTATGCTATCAGTCGTTTTTGCCTTCTTATTTGTGGATCTCTTCGATACCTCTGGCACCTTAGTGGCGGTTGCACAGCGCGGTGGTTTTCTCGATGATAAAGGCCGTTTACCACGTCTGAATCGTGCCTTAACCGCTGACAGTTTAGCAACGATTGCGGGGGCGGCTTTTGGCACTTCCACCACGACAAGTTATATCGAAAGTACTGCGGGTGTGAGCGCAGGTGGCCGTACTGGTTTAACGGCCGTTGTGGTGGGATTACTCTTCATTGCTGCGTTATTTTTATCGCCATTGGCGGGGATGATCCCGGCTTATGCGACTGCGGGCACACTGTTTTATGTAGCGATTTTGATGATGTCGGGACTGGTGCATGTCGAATGGGAAGATTTGACTGAAGCCGCGCCTGTGGTGGTTGTGTGTATATTAATGCCGCTAACGTTTTCTATCGCGACGGGCATTGCCTTTGGGATCATCTCATATGCAGCAATCAAATTACTCACAGGTCGCTTTAGCGATCTTAATGTGGGCATTTTAGTATTAGCCGCATTGTTTGTTGCTAAGTTTGTCTATGGTTGATGCTGTCGATTAATTCACCTGCACAGTAAAAACTCGCAGCGTAGATTGTTTACATTTTTTGAGGGCCATCTAATCGATGGCCCTTTTTAATGCGCGATTCTAAGCAAAAACGAAAATTTATCTCGAGTTAATAACTCCTTGCTACCAATTACTCAGCGGATTAGGTATAAGGATTGTTCGGTTATTTTGTTACAAATGAATAATGAACTTAAGTGAGATTGCGTATCGCCGCGTGGTAGTGAAGTTAGGGACGAGTGTGCTGACCTCTGGCAGTAAACAGCTAGATAAAGCCCACATGGTTGAGCTTGCTCGTCAAATGGCCGCACTGATGAAGTCAGGGGTCGAAGTCGTATTATGCACCTCAGGGGCAATTGCCGCTGGGCGTGAACATCTCCAATACCCGACGCTGCCCGACACTATGGCCAATAAGCAATTGTTAGCCGCTGTCGGGCAAAGTCAGTTGATCCTCGCTTGGTCACAACTCTTTAGTATTTATGGGCTGCATGTCGGCCAATTGCTGCTGACCCGTGCCGATTTGCAGGATAGGGAGCGTTACCTCAACGCCCGCGACACGCTCAATGCCTTGCTGGCGAATAATATTGTGCCGATCATCAATGAAAACGATGCCGTTGCCACTAATGAAATCAAAGTCGGTGATAACGACAATCTATCGGCCCGTGCCGCGCTGTTGTGTGATGCCGATTTATTGATTTTATTGACGGATCAAAAAGGCTTATTTGATGCCGATCCGCGCACGAACCCGAATGCTAAGTTGATCTCCCAAGTCGTCAAGATTGACGATAGTCTGCGTATGTTGGCGGGCGGTTCTGTATCGGGTTTAGGCACGGGTGGTATGTCGACTAAATTGGAAGCGGCGGATATTGCTCGCCGTGCAGGTATCGAAGTGGTTATCGCCTCTGGCCATCACCCTGATGTGATCAAAAAGGTGGTCGCCAAAGAGTCCGTCGGTACTCACTTTAGTGCCATCGAAAACCCGCTCGAAAGCCGCAAACAGTGGATTCTAGCGGGACCTGCGACTCAAGGTTCATTAGTGCTTGATGCGGGCGCGGTCAAAGCCGTGACTGACAAGGGCCGCAGTCTATTGTCTAAAGGTATCGTAGGCGTTAAAGGTCAGTTTGAACGTGGTGCGACGCTACAATTAGTTGATCAACAAGGTAAAGTGATTGCTAAAGGTATGACACGATACTGTGGCCAAGCCCTGAGTTTGATTGCGGGTAAGCATTCCGATGAGATCGAGTCTGTACTCGGTTACGATTATGGTGATGCAATAGTTCACCGCAACGACATGGTTGTCTTATAAGCGAGGTCTGTTTTGAGTCAAATGAATCAAGATCAGTATTTACAGCAACTTGGCCAAAATGCCAAACAGGCCAGTTATGCTTTAGCCAATTTAACGGCGAACCAAAAGGCTGACTTACTCGAAGCTATTGCCGATGCGCTGACGGCAAACTCCGCCGCCATTTTAGCGGCTAATGCTAAAGACGTTGCCGCCGCTAAGAACGATGGATTAACTGAGGCGATGATCGACAGACTGTTGCTCGATGATGCGCGTTTAGCGGGCATTATCGGTGATATCAGCGATGTGATCCGCCTTGCTGATCCCGTGGGCGAAGAGTTTGGCAGCAAGTTATTAGATAACGGTTTAAGGCTGACTCGTCGCCGCGTACCGCTGGGCGTGATTGGGGTTATCTACGAGGCGCGCCCGAATGTGACTGTCGATATCGCGGTACTTGCCCTTAAAACGGGTAATGCGGTGATCCTCCGTGGCGGTAAAGAAACCCTTGAATCGAATAAGCTTATCAGCGAAGTGATCCGCGTCGCGATTGTCGCCCAAGGGTTACCCATAGATGCGGTGCAATTTATTGATTCTTCAGACAGAGCCCTAGTGACAGGTTTACTTAAGCTCGATCAATATGTCGACATGATAGTGCCGCGCGGCGGTCAAGCATTGCAGCGCTTATGTGCCGAGCAAGCGACGATTCCAGTGATTTTAGGCGGCATTGGTATTTGCCACTTGTATGTCGATAAAAATGCCGACCTTGAGCGTGCCTTAGGCGTAATCGCTAATGCCAAAGTGCAGCGTCCAACGGTGTGCAATGCCCTTGATACCTTGCTGGTGGATGAGCGCGTGGCGAGCAGCTTTGTACCGCAAATTGCCGAGTATCTGCATCGTCTAGGCGTGCGCTTTTCAGTTTGTGACACAAGTTTTAGTCTGCTGGATGGTTTAGGGTTCGATGTGACGCTTGCTAAGTCTGAGGATTTTGGTATTGAATGGCTGTCATTAACCTTAGGTATTAAAGTCGTGAGCGATATCGATGCCGCCGTTAGTCATATTCGCCAGTATTCTAGCGGCCATTCGGAAGCCATTTTGACCGATGATATTCATGCAGCGGCGCACTTTATGAATGAAGTGAACTCAGCCGCCGTGTATGTGAATGCCAGTACTCGTTTTACCGATGGCGGTCAGTTTGGTCTTGGCGCTGAAGTGGCTGTGAGCACCCAAAAACTGCACGCCCGCGGTCCAATGGGGCTTGAGGCATTAACCACATATAAGTGGTTAGCTTGGGGTGATTACACTAGTCGTGTTTAGCGGTAAATACCGATAAACCCAAAGCCGTTAACCTACTACGTTGACGGCTTTTTTGTTTACGGTATCCAACTGAATAGCGACATTAATGTGTTTGGCTAACAAGTTTAGCTGCTTATGGTGAGCGGGGTATAAGTAACAAGTAACCAGATACAGAAAAATATCGTCGACATAACGACAGTGAATTTACGAAAGGCCTTGATGTATTCCAAGGTATAAATAAAGTACTTTTCTTGTACTCTGCGAGTGAGTAAAACCGAAGGCAGCATAAAACTGCAATAGAGCATGACTACCATAGTGGTAAAACTGTTTCCCCAGAAATGCTCATAAATAAATAAGGCGATGCAGAGTAGCATGGCGCACCAACTGATAGGGCTGATGCTATTTTCTGGATTCCATTGGGTTGATTTTTCCATCTGACTATCCTTAGTCGATTTGTACCTCAGTACAATTTATAGACGGATATCACGGCTTTATCAAACGCTTTCCACTGTTAGACTCAGTACGCTGGCCAGTTTGTTGCCGTTTGAGCCTTGTTCACCATTTATCTAACATGAGTGCGTACAACTTAAAGTGGAGTGAATTACTTACTTAACGTCGAATGACTTGTGCTTAATGTGGTCGAGATCGCTTAAAGTGTCTTGATATCGGCAAATTCGCCTTTACAAAGCTGAGCTAAGTCTGTGGCCGCTAAGCTTATCTCTAAACCGCGTCTGCCCGCGCTGACATAGATTCTATCGAAGCCTTGAGCGCTGGCATCAATCAAGGTTGGCAATTGTTTCTTTTGCGCTAAGGGACTAATACCGCCAACCAGATAGCCTGAGGATTTTTGTGCTAGGTCGGCATCGGCCATTTGTAGTTTCTTTTGTCTTAAGCATTTAGCTACGGCTTTTAGATTAAGCTGATGATCGACGGGCACGAGCGCAACGGCAATCGGCGCATGGGCTTTGTCGATGGCAACTAAAAGGGTTTTAAATACTTGCGCTGGTTCAAGCCCTAAGGTGTTAGCGGCTTCTTCGCCGTAGGCGGCGCAGTGTGGATCGTGGCTGTACTCTAAGATATCAAACGCGATCTTGGCTTTTTTCGCCAATCGGACGGCCGGGGTCATTTTATACTCCTTCACAAAATGGGAGATATTAGCGCTTAATCTTGGCTTAAAATGTTAGCCAGCTCTTTTAATTGGCTCATTGCCGTGAGCTAACATTATTTAAGGCTGCTACTCAACGATTATTCCGCTAGCTTTGTGCTTATCTTGTTTTTACGCTCTAAATAACGGGGCAGAAGTTGCTGCAACATCATCCCCGATAAAATAAAGGCTAGGCCGAGATAGGTTGCCATCGCAATCGTTTCTTGCAAAATCCACGCAATAAAACCAATCGACATCACAGGGGATAAAAACACCATAGTGCTGATGTTCGCGGTGCGAGTGGCGGTTTTCAGCGCCATTAACCAGAGCACGAAGGTAATGCCCATCTCAAATAAGCCCACATACATACCTGCAAATATCGCCTTAATACTAAAACTGGGCAGGGTATCTGTCAGCACTAAGGTGACGGCAACAAAAGGTAAGCCGATAAGAAAACTCAATAATAAACTCACCACAGGATCGCCTTGATCTTTAGTGTTGACGATCCAATATAGGCACCAGAGTAAGGTGCTGGTGAGAGCAAGGCCGATACCGAGCGGGCTATCAAAACTAAAGCCGCTGATATCGCCGCCGGTGGCAATAATAAACACACCAGTGTAGGCAATCAGCGCCGCTGCAATGTCGCTTTTACGCAAATGTTGCTTTAACAAAGGCGCGGCCAGTAACGGCAGTAATACCGCCCAAGTGTAATTAAGTGACAAAGCTTGCTGCGCTGGCAGTAAGGAATACGCTTTAAATAACACGACATAGTAAAGGAAGGGATTGATGAGTCCAGTCACCAGATAAAACATGGGGCGGCGTAAAAACTGTTGCTTGAGTAAGGAAAGCTTTTTTTGCCAAGCAAGGATTCCGGCAAGGGCAATAATCGAAGTGAGTACGGCAACAAACACCAGTTGCAGCGGTGTGTAGTAACTCAAGGCAATCTTAAAGGCCGTGGCCACTGTAGACCAGAGAAAGACCGCCGCCATGCCATACACGTACGCTAAATTCGAAGACTTCACTCTGCTACCTTACTAGGATAAACATCCGCCAAATGTGGGCAGATTGAATAACAGCTTTGGTTGATAAGCAAGACTATTTTATGTGATTGGATATTTTATCCTGCTGTAGATGCGAGAAAGATAAATCAGAAAATTTTTTTGTTCGCCCTTGTAATTAAATTCCCTGTCCCAATATAGGTATCAAGGCAGAGAAGGTGGCCAACGATGGACTTGATATTTAAACCGTCTAGCCCCATATCAAAACCAACTAAACAAATTTAGATTGAATGAAATTTTTCGGAGGACCTCATGGGTAAAATTATTGGTATCGACTTAGGCACAACAAACTCTTGTGTAGCTGTCCTCGATGGTGGCAAAGCACGTGTGTTAGAAAACGCTGAAGGCGATCGCACAACCCCGTCAATCATCGCTTATACAGATGATGAAACCATTGTCGGTTCGCCAGCAAAACGTCAAGCTGTGACTAACCCGACTAACACATTCTTCGCGATTAAGCGTTTGATTGGTCGTCGCTTTAAAGATGACGAAGTCCAACGTGACGTGAACATCATGCCATTCAAAATCATTGCAGCCGACAACGGTGATGCATGGGTTGAATCGCGTGGCAACAAGATGGCTCCACCACAAGTTTCTGCAGAAATCTTGAAAAAGATGAAGAAAACCGCAGAAGACTTTTTAGGTGAAGAAGTAACAGAAGCGGTTATTACTGTTCCTGCTTACTTTAACGATTCACAACGTCAAGCGACTAAAGATGCGGGTCGTATCGCAGGTCTTGATGTTAAACGTATTATCAACGAACCAACGGCTGCAGCATTAGCCTACGGTATCGATAAGAAACAAGGCGACAACATTGTTGCAGTATACGATTTAGGTGGTGGTACATTCGATATCTCTATCATCGAAATCGACAGCAACGATGGCGACCAAACATTTGAAGTGTTGGCAACCAACGGTGACACCCACTTAGGTGGTGAAGACTTTGACAACCGTTTGATCAACTACTTAGCTGACGAATTCAAGAAAGAGCAAGGCTTAGATCTGCGTAAAGATCCATTAGCAATGCAACGTCTGAAAGAAGCAGCAGAAAAAGCGAAAATTGAACTTTCAAGCACCAACCACACTGAAGTGAACCTGCCATACATCACGGCAGACGCAACAGGTCCTAAGCATTTAGTGATTAAAATCACTCGTGCTAAATTGGAATCACTGGTTGAAGACTTGATTATCCGTACATTAGAGCCACTAAAAGTTGCCCTGGCTGATGCAGATTTATCTGTAACAGACATCAACGAAGTGATTCTAGTGGGTGGTCAAACACGTATGCCTAAGGTTCAAGAAGCAGTGACAAACTTCTTCGGCAAAGAACCTCGTAAAGACGTGAACCCAGACGAAGCGGTAGCCGTAGGTGCTGCAATTCAAGCGGGCGTACTGTCAGGCGACGTGAAAGACGTATTACTGTTAGACGTAACACCACTGTCTCTGGGTATCGAAACCATGGGCAGCGTGATGACTAAGTTGATTGAAAAGAACACTACTATTCCTACTAAGGCGCAGCAAGTGTTCTCAACAGCCGATGACAACCAAAACGCAGTGACGATTCACGTACTGCAAGGTGAGCGTAAGCAAGCGAGCGCGAACAAGTCATTAGGTCAGTTCAACTTAGACGGTATTGAGCCAGCTCCACGTGGCCAGCCACAAATTGAAGTGATGTTCGACATCGATGCCGACGGTATTCTGCATGTGTCTGCGACAGACAAGAAAACCGGCAAGAAACAAAACATCACCATCAAAGCCTCTTCTGGCTTAAGCGAAGAAGAAGTGGCACAAATGGTACGTGATGCCGAAGCTCACGCAGATGAAGACAAGAAGTTTGAAGAGTTAGTGCAAGCACGCAACCAAGCTGACGGCTTAGTCCACGCGACTAAGAAACAAGTGGAAGAAGCGGGTGATGCATTGCCAAGCGAAGATAAAGAGAAAATCCAAGCTGCTATGGCCGCTGTTGACACTGCCAGCAAAGGCAATGACAAAGAAGCCATTGAAAAGGCAACTCAAAACTTGATCGAAGCATCTGCTAAGCTGATGGAAATCGCTCAAGCTAAGTCTCAAGCTCAAGGCGGCGACAATGCCGACGCGGGCAAACAGGCTAACGCTGCTGCCGATGACGTTGTCGATGCTGAATTCGAAGAAGTGAAAGACGACAAGAAATAATGACTTGTTTTCAATCAAATAGATTGATTTCAAAGCGTTAATTTCTAGGCGGGCGTTACGGGGCAACCCTAACGCCCGTTTGTTCAACACCAGCTGAGAAGCATGAGATTATGTCAAAGCGAGATTATTACGAAGTATTAGGTGTCAGTCGTGACACCAGCGAACGTGAAATTAAAAAGGCCTATAAACGTCTGGCCATGAAATTTCACCCAGATCGCAACCCAGGCGACAAAACTGCAGAAGCTAACTTTAAAGAAATTAAAGAAGCCTACGAGATCCTAACCGACGCCGACAAAAAAGCGGCCTACGACCAATTTGGTCATGCGGGTGTGGATCCTAATCGCGGTGGCGGTGGTTACGGTGGTGGTCAAGGCGATTTCGGTGATATTTTCGGTGATGTCTTTGGCGATATTTTCGGCGGTGGACGTCGTGGTGGCGGTCAACGCCAAGCGGCCCGCGGCTCAGATTTACGTTACAACCTAGAGTTATCACTGGAAGAAGCCGTTAAAGGTTTAACCAAAGAACTGCGTATTCCAACGCTGGCGACTTGCGATCTATGTGAAGGCAGCGGCGCTAAAAAAGGCACCTCTGCAACCACTTGTGGCACCTGTCATGGTCAAGGCCAAGTCCAAATGCGCCAAGGTTTCTTTGCGGTGCAACAGCCTTGTCCAACCTGTCATGGCCGCGGCAAGATCATCAAAGATCCTTGCACTAAGTGTCATGGCGATGGCCGTGTTGAAAAGAGCAAAACCTTATCAGTTAAGATCCCAGCCGGCGTTGATACGGGCGACCGTATTCGTTTAGCGGGTGAAGGCGAAGCGGGTGAGTTTGGCGCGCCTCCAGGGGATTTATACGTTCAGGTCAGCGTGCGTGAGCATGCGATTTTCGTCCGTGATGGCAACAACCTTTACTGCGAAGTGCCGATATCCTTCAGTAAAGCGGCCCTAGGCGGTGAGATTGAAGTGCCAACACTCGATGGTAAAGTCAGCCTGAAGATCCCAGCCGAAACGCAAACGGGCCGTATGTTCCGTTTACGTGGCAAAGGCGTCAAGTCGGTTCGCAGCCATGCGGTAGGCGACTTGCTCTGCAAAGTGGTTATGGAAACCCCAGTTAACTTAAACGATCGTCAAAAAGAACTGTTACGCGAATTTGAAGCCACCTTAACCGGTGAGTCGAAAAAACACAGCCCAAAGGCTGAGGGCTTTTTCGATGGCGTGAAAAAGTTCTTTCAAGATCTGAATAGCTAACTTGGTCTAGTGGCGCAGAGGTTAGCTGCGCACTAGAAGAAAAAAGCCCTGCAATGGTTAACCTTGCAGGGCTTTTTTATATTCGGATTTATGCCCAAATATTAAAGTGTTTAAAGTTGAAGCAGCCTGCGGTGGTGTTTCACCAATTAGCTGCTTAATTGTCCTGTGTCGTACTTCGGAGTTGAATTCGGAATCAAGCAGTTGCTATAAAACAAAATGACTATGACCGTAAATAGCGTTACTATAATGAAAAGTAACACTTAATATGCACCGTAACTGCTAATGAGAGAGTAATTATGGATTCAATAACTGGAGAATATGGACAAATCAGAAAACCCTTAATTTACTATAAGGGAAATCTCGTAGCATTGAATATATCTGAAGAGTCTGAGTCATATTTTGGCGGTAACTTACCATTAATATCTAACTTTCCCGAGACAGCAAAGTTACATCTTTTGTTTACATTAAACAGAGATATATTAGATTTATTCGACAACATCCAGTTTTCTAGCATAGCATTAATTTATCCGTTTATGCATGATGGTGGTTCAATCAAATATCAAATAAGATATGACGGAAGTATCAAGATACAATCAGTCCATCCCCGAGAAGCTGAAAATGATTGGCCCTATGAAAATTACCCAACCTCCTTTTTAAAAGTGAAATTTGCACACGAACAAATCCTAAAAATGGATTTTAATGATTTCAAAAATCTACTTCCACAAGGCCAATTCACTAACAATAGTGAAGAAATAATAATAGTCATTCCTCCTCAAGCTGGTTATGAAGTTTCTCTTTGGGGCGATGATGGTGATGCAGAAAATGTTTTATGTGTTTTTAGAATCTGCCCTAAAACTGGTAATGTATATGCAGACAATCAATGCAGCTAACAAGAGCAGACCACGGACTTGCCAGGGGCTGATCATACTCGATCGCTTTTTATGCATAACCCTTAAAAACAATGAGATAAGAAATAGCTTGATTGATCCCGCCAATGTGATCAAATAGGTCACTTTTTCTTTGTCTTTTGACCTATATATGCTCAAACATCTCGATAACATTGCTGATTGCCGTTCCCATATAAATCAAGAACATGATGTCATTGACATCTGTTTTCTTGTGCTTAGTGCCGTCATCTCAGGCGCTCAAAGCTGGTCTGC
>NZ_JAKKSG010000041.1:0-7552 GCF_025653545.1 Shewanella sp. SW1
TTAGGAGCAAGCCCTTGGCGCTCAACCTGAAGCTGTGTTACCCACTTACTGACCGTTGATTTACCCACGTTCATGGCTTTCGCCGCCGCTTCTTGTGTGTAATCTTGATCTATGACTAATTGAGCGGTTTCGAGCTTAATTGCAGCACTATATCGTGCACGTTTACTTTTATTCATGTTGTCACCTAAATGGGTTATGAGTGGATCATAACATTTCTTATTAGGTGGCCAAATTCAGTGTGCCACTACAGTATCCTGATTCAATCGATGAGAATAGGGTTGGAGAGTATCCAGCGGAAACAAAATCAGGCGGCGGTTATTTCTATGATCAAGTCTTAGAATATCGTGTTTGGTGCCGCCCTTGGCAAGGTGCTCCAGATGAATTTGATGGTGAAATCTACTATTACGCATTTCATACTTATAATGAGGCTCTTGAATTTTCGAATGAAACTGATGGGTCTGAAGCGCCTTTAGTACTTATTAAACAGCTTGAATGGATTGATGAACCAGAAGCAGGAAAATTCATTCATAAAAAGGGTGAACGCCTAACTGAATGGAGGGTTGAGTGGTTATTAGAGAGTCAACGTACGGAGGACACTATTGCTAACTTTATAAGTGACAATCAAACATAACAATTTAATCAATAAAAAATAGTTTAAGACTGTCTTTCGACAACATTCCAACAAACTATTTTGGAACTGTGATTAGGAGCGTTACCTGTAGATTTTTCGTCCTCTAAACCTCCTGTCTTGAAACAAAAAATGGTTAATAAATCCGCCCTGACATCAGTAAAAAAAGGCTTGCTAGGTTTCCCTAACAAGCCTTTATCTTTTTACAATTAATCAATTAATCGACTAAACCGCGGCGCTTTAACAGTGCCTCTGTTGTCGGTTTTTTACCCGTAAAGTGAATATAATCTTGCATGAGATCTTCACTGTTACCTTTAGATAAGACTTCCTTACGGAATTTGTCACCATTATCGGCTTTCAATCCACCATGCTCGCCCATATAGGCAAAGGCATCGGCGGCAAACACTTCGGTCCACAAATACGCATAATATCCAGCTGAATAACCGCCAGAGAAGGCATGGCTAAAGTAGCTCGACTTATAACGCGGGGGAATTGGCGTAAAATCAAGACCATGTTTAGCTAATACTTGGTGCTCAAACTTCTCTACATCGCTAATTTGAGTATCGGCGCTGATAGAGTGCCATTCCATATCTAACAAGGCCGCTGACAGGTACTCAACGGTATCAAAACCTTGGCCAAACTTATTGGCCGCTAAAATTTTATCAAGCAGCGCCTTAGGAATTGGCTCACCCGTTTTGTAGTGTTTGGCATAGTTAGCAATCACAGCAGGGTCGATATTCCAATCTTCGTTAACCTGTGATGGGAACTCAACAAAGTCACGTGCGGTTGATGTACCAGCCACGCTTGGGTATTTCACTTGCGAGAATAAACCGTGTATCGCATGGCCAAATTCATGGAACAGAGTGGTCACTTCATCGAAGGTCATTAGCGTTGGGCCATCGGCTGGCTTAGGAATATTAAGCGCGTTATAGACAACGGGCTTAGTGCCGAGCAGACCGCTTTGGGTGACGAACTCATCCATCCACGCGCCGCCGCCTTTGCCTTCACGGGCATACGGGTCTAGATAGAATAAGCCAATAGAACTGTTATCTTTATCAAAGACTTCAAAGGCTAAAACATCGGAATGCCACACAGGTAAATCAGTACGCGGTTTTAAGCTGATGCCATACAATTTATGCATAGCGAAAAACAGCCCGTCTTTCAGCACAGTATTAAACTCGAAATAAGGCTTGATACTGCTTTCATCGAGGGAGTATTTCTCTTTACGCACTTTGTCGGCGTAGTAAGCCCAATCCCAAGGTTGCAGTTCAAAATCACCGCCCGCCTTTTTGATTTCAGCTTGAATATCAGCCGCCTCCACTTTAGCGCGAGCTAAAGCTTTTGGCGCTAAATCATCGAGGATTTCATACACAGCAGCAGGGGTTTTCGCCATTTGATCGGCAACCGCATAGGATGCCCAAGTATCGAACCCCAGTAAATTGGCTTTTTTAGCCCGTATTTGCGCCATTTTGACAATCAATGGACCATTGATTGCGACGGCTCTGTGCGCCGAGGTTTCCCATACTTTTTGGCGCAGTTCACGGTTACTCAGGCTAGAAAGCACAGGTTGGCGTGTCGTGTTCACTAACGTAATCAAATAGCCTTCTTTTCCAGCAGCTTTGGCAGCCGCGGCTAAGGTGGCGATTTCGCTGTCGGATAAACCGGCTAACAGGGCTTTATCAGTCACAACAACCACATCATCTTTAAATGATTTTAAGCTGTTTTGTGAAAAGTCCGTCGCTAAGGTTGCAAGCTCAGCGTTAAAGTCGCGCATCTTAGCTTTATCATCAGCCGACAATTTCGCGCCAGCGCGGACAAACTGCTCATAGTAGTATTCAACTAAACGCTGATCTTCCGCATTTAGGCTGCTCTTTTGCTGGTATACGGCTTCAACACGGGCAAATAAAGTCGGATCGAGATAAATATTATCTCGGTGGGCAGATAGCTTAGGTGCAAGATCCGCTTCGGTTTTCTGAAAATCATCATCAGAAATCAGACCTGCGAGATTAAAGAAGGTACGCGATACGCGCGTTAACAATTCACCCGAGGTTTCCATGGCAAGAATGGTATTGTCAAAACTAGCCGCTTGTTTGTTATTCACAATCGCCGCGATTTCTGCATCGTGAGCTTTAATGCCCTGCTCGAAGGCAGGAGCATAATCTGCGGACTGAATAAGATTAAATTGCGGCGCTTGATCTTGCAGTGGACTCTTGCTCAGCAGCACATTAGCTGCTTCAGCTTTGGCGGCGGATTGAGTCGCAACGGCATTTTTGGCTTCATTGGTGCTTACAGCAGGCTTGTCTGAACAAGCGCCAAGTAACAATGCCGCAGCTACGGCTGTGGTAATAACGGACTTACGCATATTAACTCCCTTGGATGTTGCTGCCCTTTCGATTGTATTTTTAAGGTGAAAGGTGCGCGCAAATGGATTTTGGCTTTCGGTTTACAACAGTCTGTTTTAACGAACTTGTGTAGCTTCGTACGTCAATTTCGATGAACTACCTTAACAAGTTACGCGCATTTCAGCCAAGTTTTACCCGCCCAGAGCGCAGCTTATTTGTATCACTTTATGTGTATTACCCGTCTAAATAAGCCTATGCCAACGCTACGCTAAACCTAACTCACCTCAATCAAGCCAAGAGACATGCGCGCATAAGTGATCAACATTGGCTAAAATTTGATGTAAAAGAATTATTTAAAACAATTCTACTGAAGTTTTACGTCAAATATCCCCGACATAGACAAGGGGCTGAGCAAATAAAATGCCATTCCAATAACAAATATTAATTCTTCTTAATAAACTGTTTACTGTAATTATTTAAACATTGCTGTAACAAATAAACAGGCTAAACGGCTCACTATTTAGGCAAGCAAACCTTGAGTCACAATTTGAAACAGCTTTTATCCGATTAATGTCACATTCAGATCATCAAATGTCTTTATAATTCCCGCTCGTTAACTTAGCAGCAAATTAACCTAACAGTTAAATTACGCCGAATTAACGGGATGATGGGCATGTTCTTTTACGGAACATGCATTGGGGTCAAATAAATATAAATAGAGATAACTATGTTAAATAAGAAAATACTCGCAGTGATGATCACTGCCGCCCTTGGTGTAAGCGCCTGTAATTCTGATGACGACACGATTATTCAACCTGATGACAAAGTCGTTCAAGCCGATTTACGGGTACTCGAAACCACGGATCTGCACACAAATATCATGGATTTCAACTACTACAGTGGCAAAGATGATCCAACTATCGGTCTAGCCCGCACTGCAAGCTTGATCCGCAAGGCACGCGGCGAAGCCAAAAACAGCGTACTCGTCGACAACGGCGATCTACTGCAAGGCAGCCCAATGGGCGATTACATGGCTAAAGTTGGCCTGCAAATGGGTGATATTCATCCAGCCTATAAAGCCATGAACCTATTAGATTATGAAGTCGGTAATATCGGCAACCATGAATTTAACTATGGTTTAGATTTCTTAAATAAATCTATTAGTGGTGCAGATTTCCCTTATATCAACTCAAACGTTTATTGCGCCGACGATAATGGTTGCTGGAATGAGGTTAAAAAAGGTGAGCATTTATTCACCCCTTATATCATTAAACAAAAAATTATTATCGACAGTGAAGGTAATAATCAAACCATTAACATTGGTTATATTGGTTTTGTGCCACCGCAAATTCTATTGTGGGATAAGCAAAATCTGACGGGGAAAGTGACGGTTGAAGATATAATTACAACCGCGAAAAAATATGTCCCCGAAATGAAAGCCAAAGGGGCCGATATCATTATCGCCATTCCACACTCTGGCATTGGTTCAACGGAAAATCCTGGCGATCCTATGGCTGAAAACGCCACTTACGCTTTGACTTATGTTGATGGTATCGATGCGATTCTATTCGGCCACAGCCACTCTATCTTCCCAGATGCTAAGTATGCTGACTTGCCCAATACCGATGTCACTAAAGGCCTACTGAACGGCGTCCCCGCAGTGATGCCAGGTCGTTGGGGTGATAACTTAGGGCTGGTTGAGTTTAAACTTGAGCGTAAAGATGGCAAATGGCATGTCCTTAGTGCTACGACTCAAGCTAGACCTATATATGATGGCACAGCTAAAAAGCCATTAGTGGACCGAGATGACGAAATTAAAGATGCAGTCGCAGCAGAGCACCAAGGCACCCTCGCCTTTGTGGATGAACCTATCGGTGTCGCTGCTGCTGATATGTATAGCTTTTTGACCTTAGTGCAGGATGACCCTACGGTACAAATCGTTTCCGACGCACAAATCGCTAACGTGAAAGCAAAATTACCTGCAGCATTAAAAGGGCTGCCAGTGCTGTCAGCCTCTGCACCTTTTAAAGCGGGCGGTCGCCACGGTACAACCAGTGATGCCGATCAATTTGTGCAAGTCGATAAAGGTCCACTGACCTTCAAAAACGCCGCCGATCTGTACCTGTATCCCAATACTATGGTGGCAGTCAAAGCAACGGGCGCCGAATTGAAAGATTGGCTCGAGTGCTCAGCGAACCAGTTCAATCAAATCGACCCAGCAAAAACCACCCCACAAGAGTTAATCAACTGGAATGGCCATCCAACCTATAACTTCGACGTACTCGATGGCTTAACCTATAAAATTGATGTGACCCAACCGAGCAAGTTTGACCGCGATTGCGCCGTCGTTAATGCCAACGCAAACCGTATCGTTGATTTAAGCTATAAAGACGAAAACGGCAAAGTCATCACAGGCGAAGAATTTGCCGCGAAAGAGTTTATCGTCGCTTCAAATAACTACCGCGCCTTTGGTGGTAAGTTTGCCGGTACGGGTAGCGACCATGTCGTGCTCGAACTGCCCGATACTAACCGTGAAGCACTAGCTGCTTATATCACAGCGCAATCTCAGTACAACGAAACCACAGGCAAGTACGAAGGTATGGTCAATCCAAGTGCCGATTACAACTGGGATTTCAAAACCATCACTACCAACGTCACATTAGACATTCGCTTCGAAACCCAAGACAGTGACAAAGCCGCTGCCTTTGTCGAAGCCAATAAACAACGTGAAATGAAGAAGATCGGTAAGGATGAACTAGGTTTCGCCGTTTATAGCATCAACCTAACCAAATAAGCGTTCAATCCCGAAATATCATGCTCAAAAAGGCTCCTCGTGAGCCTTTTTTATTCCCTGCAGATCAAATTAACGCTAATCTGCGATCTATAAACAGCTGGTCGCCATTTAGCTCATCATGCTCCACACTAAAAGTTAGACCAACTTTGTGTCGCCAAATATCTGCCTTACTATTTAGCTTAGCGGCATCCTTATAACAACAGAGAAAGCTTATGAAATATCAATCAATTTTATGTGCCACAGCATTAGTGCTAGGGACAGTGCAGCCAGCAACGGCCGATGTTCATCTCAATCTGCCTAAAAATGCTGAAGTGTTAACGGTCAATGGCAAGCCAGCCGTAAAGAGTGGCAACCTCGTTTTAGCCGATGGTATTAATCAGATTGCCTTTCGCTATGCCGCGCAATACCGGCAACAAGCTGACTCAGTGCATTATCTCTCCGACGTGCTAATCGTCCGTTTTGATGCGTCAGCACAAACACTCACGCTGACACTTCCCGCCATTAACTCAGCCAGAGATGCCAAGAAATTTGATGAGTCACCCAAGCTGGCACTATCAAATGCTCAAGATGAAGCCGTGGGTTTTACCAGTGATAAATTGATTAAGAATGGCATTCAACTGGGACGGGATTTCGAACACGAGATACTGCAGTACAACCTTAGCAATCATCCGGCTTCATTAAATCTCACTATGAATACCGCGACAACACAAGCAAGCGACGCCATTGCACCAGTATTGGCAAGCCAGCCGCAAATACACCAAACATCAGCAGCCACATCCACGAGCTTGATCGCGCCAGCAGTTATGTCGTCAGCAGTCGCAGCGAACAATGATAAGGCTCAGCAAATCACTCCAGCGACGACACCTAGCCAAGCTGAAATCAGTCAAATGCTGGATTACTGGTACAAACAAGCTAACGACAATACCAAAGCCAGCTTCAAAGCCAAAATAAATAAAGAGTGATGCATAGAGCACGCAAGCGTTGAAGAGGATATTTGTCCTCTAACCATCAACATTGCTTCAGCTATCTATTTCAGGCCGCCAGCTTAGTGTCACTATGAGCTGGCGGCTCCATTAGAGTTCATAAAATGAGAACTTAGTAAAACTTAAGCTCATTAAAAAAGCGCCCAGTAAACCATTTCCACTTCACAACTTAATGTTATTTCAAACAATGAAACGGTTTCAAAAACGCTAAAACATGTAAATTGCAGACGCAAAAAAACCAGCTTATCAGCTGGCTTCGTTACATCTCAATGAGATCATTAGGCACTTGGCGATGACCTACTTTCTTTTATCCCCGAAGGGGATACATGGGGGCGAGTCATCATTGCCTAAAATGCGCAGCATTTTGATGATGTGTCGCGCGGAGCAATGTATTGCGCAGCTGGGGACCCCGCTTAGCGGCGGGCGACCGCCATGGATGGTGGAAGTGTCAATATTGGAGGAACATTTATTGACCGACATCGAGATAGGTTTTCGCGAAGCGTATAAACACAAAAGCCCTAGCGATTTAGGCTAGGGCTTTGGTGTTTATTTGGATGCTTGGCGATGACCTACTCTCACATGGGGAGACCCCACACTACCATCGGCGCGTTTGCGTTTCACTTCTGAGTTCGGGATGGGATCAGGTGGTTCCACAAGGCTATTGTCACCAAGCAAATTCTGTTTATTACCGTGTCCATCTCTGGCTCACGCTAATAATAATTCGGAAAGCTGATTTGCTTTGTTTGAGTTCAAACTTTATCAAGTATCTGTATTCTGTCTAAGTTCGCTTAGCAAAACCCATCTG
>NZ_JAKKSG010000042.1:0-7189 GCF_025653545.1 Shewanella sp. SW1
TCTGGGCCGTGTCTCAGTCCCAGTGTGGCTGATCATCCTCTCAGAACAGCTAGGGATCGTCGCCTTGGTGAGCCATTACCTCACCAACTAGCTAATCCCACCTAGGTTCATCCAATCGCGGAAGGCCCGAAGGTCCCCTCCTTTCCCCCGTAGGGCGTATGCGGTATTAGCAGTCGTTTCCAACTGTTATCCCCCTCGACTGGGCAGATCCCTAGGCATTACTCACCCGTCCGCCGCTCGCCACCTCAGRAGTAAACTCCCTTGTGCTGCCGCTCGACTTGCATGTGTTAGGCCTGCCGCCAGCGTTCAATCTGAGCCATGATCAAACTCTTCAATTAAAGTTTTTTGCTTCCGTCTTGCGACTTCAGCGGCTCAATGAATTCTGATTTTTTTGTTCCCACTTAAAAGCAGAAACAAACTGTACATATTACTATGAACACTCATCACTTTCGTGATACAGAAAATATTGATTTAAATTTTTGACTGCCAACCCGAAGGCTAAGCAGTTTCGATTAACGTCGTGCATTTTACGCATTTCCCGTTTCGCGTCAAGGAGTATTTTTCAACTTCTTGCTGCGCTTGAATTAAGTGCTTAAAAGCGACTCAATTCAACCTAACTCGTCAGGCTGCTTAACGCCGTCTGCCGTGTCAGTGGATGCGCATTATAGGGAGCAGGAGATTTTGTGCAAGGGCTTTTTGTAGGAAAATAACGATTAATGGTTTAGACGTTTACTTATCAAACGATACGTATAAAAAAGGGGCTAAAAAGCCCCTTTATCTCGATTAAGTCTGGCAATCTATATGAGTCACGCTCAGCTAGATCATCATAAATACTGTTATCTATGGACTAAAGAAGCGAGATTCTTGCTCAACTTCGACTTCTTCACCGTCGATATGAGTTTTCACTTTTATCTCGATATTAGTAACTGAACGAGACAGCTCAACCGGATCGATACCGACACTAATAGGGAGAGTTAACACTTCACCACCCGCAATAGTGACCGAAGTTGGACCGTACCATTTATAGTTGTCTAATCCTTCGACACTCATAGTGTATTCGTGGGATTGCTCTGTCTTATTAAGAATCTTCAAGGTGAAGGTGTTTTCAATCAAACCTTGATTGTTCTCTCTATAGAGCTGATTGCGGTCACGAATAATGTCCATACGCACAGGCGCTATGGTCGCACTGGAGTATATAAAGACTAATATCATCGCTATCAGTACCACGCCATAACCGACAAGTTTAGGTCGCAGCACTTTTTGCTTAATTCCTTCTAACTTGTTCTCGGTGGTATAACTGATAAGCCCTTTCTCATAACCCATACGATCCATGGTTTGATCGCAGGCATCGATACAAGCGCCGCAGTTAATACACTCATATTGCAGACCATTACGAATGTCGATTCCCGTAGGACATACCTGCACACACAAGTCACAGTCGATACAGTCGCCAAGCCCTAGCTCTTTAGGGTCATCTTTGCGTGAGCGCGGACCACGGGTCTCACCACGTTTAGTATCGTAACCCACGATAAAAGTATTCTTATCGAACATGGCTGCTTGGAAACGAGCATAAGGGCACATGTGGATACACATTATTTCACGCATCCAACCCGCATTGCCGTATGTGGCAAGTGTAAAGAACACGACCCAGAAGTAGATACCGCCAGAAGCATTAAGCGTAAATACATCGACATAGACTTCACGACTTGGCACAAAATAGGACACAAAGGTCATCGCCGTCATCAGTGAGAGCAATAGCCAGGCCGTATGTTTTGCCGTTTTACGCCAAAGTTTGTCAAAGCTCCATGGCATTTGATCTAACTTAATGCGTTTATTGCGTGCGCCTTCAAGTTTTTCCTCGAACCAGATGAACATAAAGGTCCATACTGTTTGAGGGCAAGTGTATCCACACCAAACACGGCCAAGATAGGTAGTCACAAAAAACAGAGCGAAGGCAGCGATCATAAACAACGCTGCAAGCAAGGTGAGATCCTGCGGCCAAATCGTTAAACCGAAGACGTGAAACTTTTGTTCGCCCAAGTTAAACCATACGGCTTGACGGTCGCCCCAAGGGATCCAAGGTAAAAGCAGGAAAAATAACATGGCGATCCAGCCCATGCGGCGACGTACGCTACTCCACAAACCGTCTATGGCTCGGACATAAATCCGATTACGAGGATTAAAGCGATCGGCTTTACTCGCATCTGGCTGGTGAATCTTAATTCGATTGGTTTTCGAATAGTCCTTGTTGTTAGATTCTGAGTTCATCGTTACAGCCTTTTACTGCTTTAATATTGGACGAAAACTAGCTTATTATACCCATATTCTTAATGGTTATTCACTTATGTTGGACTAAAAGATGAAAGGTTGGATCATATTGGCGCTACTCGCGGGTGCTTTATATTACTTATACACAGAAACAGATAAATTAGATGTTCCTATTGCAAAGACTGAGGCGATGATCAAAGAAATAGAGAATAAAGTTGACTCTATGACAGGAACGAAAATTATTAAAATCGACCATAAACTGGCTAAGGTAAGAACCGACATCATAGAACGTTTATCCACATTAGAACTCGAAGCCTTCAATCAAATTCCAATGACACCCGAGTCTATTGCCGACTTTAAGGCTAACTATTGCGGTACTATGGCACCTCAACATCCAGTGTTTAGCAAAGATAATCAGCTTTATCTATGTGATCACCTCTAATCATTACAGACTCATAGGCAAACGGGATTTTGCTATATAGCGCTAAGGTTTAGACTTAGGTGATTGACCTTATATATGATTCCGCCTAGCCTTTGAGGCATTACAGCATAAAGGCCTATGAATCATGACCCAACAAGTATCAGACATTTTTGATCCCACCCTATGGGATGAAGTCAGTGGATTTCATTTCGACGATATTACTTACCACAGAGCCAAAGCGCACGGTACAGTACGCATTGCCATTAATCGCCCAGAGTGCCGTAACGCCTTCCGACCTAAAACCGTTGATGAATTATTTATCGCACTCGACCATGCACGCCAATGGTCTGATGTAGGTTGCGTACTGCTTACGGGTAACGGTCCTTCGGCAAAAGATGGTGGCTGGGCGTTCTGTTCAGGTGGCGATCAACGTATTCGCGGCAAAGATGGCTATAAATATGAAGGCGCCGAAGAAGGTAAAGCCGATCAAGCCAGAATGGGCCGCTTACATATATTAGAAGTGCAACGCCTTATCCGCTTTATGCCTAAAGTGGTCATCGCCGTTGTGCCAGGTTGGGCGGTGGGTGGCGGCCATAGTTTACACGTAGTGTGCGACTTAACCTTAGCCTCGAAAGAACACGCAATATTTAAACAAACCGATCCCGATGTTGCGAGCTTCGACTCAGGTTACGGCAGTGCTTATCTCGCCAAGATGATAGGTCAAAAACGTGCCCGCGAAATCTTCTTCTGCGGATTTAACTACAGCGCTGATGAAGCCTTCGACATGGGTATGGTTAATAAATCCGTTCCCCATGCAGAGCTAGAAACCGAAGCATTAATGTGGGCGAAAGAGATTAACTCTAAATCACCTACGGCTATGCGTATGCTTAAATACGGCTTCAACATGACAGATGATGGTATGGTCGGTCAGCAATTATTTGCCGGTGAAGCGACGCGTTTAGCCTATGCGAGCGCCGAAGCACAGGAAGGACGCGATGCCTTCCTCGAAAAACGCGATCAAGATTTTTCAGCCTTCCCTTGGCACTACTAATTTTAGAATCGTATTAATTTACGTTTAAATGCTCAAAGCCCTCCATCGTGAGGGCTTTATGTTTTTTACAACGGATAAATAGATAAAACCGTTTAAACTAATCTGAAAACACGGCTTTTAATTTTAATGAGAATTGTTATCATCTAAATATTCCCGCTGGGAGCCTATTTAGAGGACAAGATCATGACTAAGACACTCACTTTTGCTGTACTACATTTTAGCGTCGCTTTTACCGTAACCTATTTATTAACTGGCAGCGTAGTCGTAGGTGGCGCAGTAGCCTTAGTAGAACCCGCGATTAACACTGTAGTGTTTTACTTCCATGACAAAGTGTGGAAACGCATTGAGGCAAAAAAGCAGCACGAGCTAGATGCCATTCCAGCATAGAAAGCTAAGCCACCAGCATTTGCTATTGCTGTAAGTTAATCGTCATTTTGTCGTGAATCTAAATGAAAAAACCGCCAATAAAGGCGGTTTTCATTTAAATATCTCTATTTATTCTACTGTTACAGATTTTGCCAAGTTACGTGGTTGATCCACATCAGTACCTTTGATTAATGCAACATGGTACGACAATAGCTGTAAAGGAATAGTGTAGATCAGTGGCGCCATAAAGATGTCACAGTGTGGCACAGGGATCACTTTCATCGTGTCATCCGACTCAAACTCGGCATCCACATCGGCAAACACATACATTAAGCCGCCACGGGCACGCACTTCTTCAACATTCGATTTCAGTTTTTCGAGCAATTCATTGTTTGGCGCAACGACAATCACTGGCATATCGGCATCGATAAGCGCTAGTGGGCCGTGTTTTAATTCGCCAGAAGCATAAGCTTCAGCATGAATATAAGAAATCTCTTTCAGCTTTAACGCGCCTTCCATCGCAATCGGATATTGATCGCCACGGCCAAGGAATAATGCATGGTGTTTATCGGCAAAATCTTCAGCCAGTTCAGCAATCGCAGCATCTAAACCTAAAGCTTGTTCCACTTTTGCTGGCATAGATTGTAGGCTTTGAGTGATTTGGGCCTGCATTTGATCAGACATACCATTGTGGCGACCGATCACCGCAGTCAACATTAATAAGCCAGCAAGTTGTACTGTGAAAGCTTTAGTCGATGCCACGCCAATCTCGGCGCCCGCTTTCATCATGTAAGCCATGTCAGATTCGCGAACCAGTGATGAACCTGGCGCATTACAAATCGTCAATGTGGCTTTGTAACCCATTTCTTTCGCTAAGCGCATGGCCGCTAAGGTATCGGCAGTTTCACCCGATTGTGAAATCGTCACCAACAGGCTATTTGGGAATAAGTGCGACTTGCGATAACGGAATTCAGAGGCAATTTCGACGTTACAAGACACGCCAGCCCAATCTTCTAACCAGTAACGTGCCGCCATGCCCGCATGGTAACTAGTACCACAGGCGATGATTTGCACATGTTTGATATCTTTTAAAAACTCAGCAGCGTTGTCACCAAAAGCCGTGTCTAGCACTTGCTTATTAGCAATACGACCTTCAATTGTGCGCGTCAGTGCCAATGGCTGCTCGTAAATTTCTTTAAGCATATAGTGGCGATATTCGCCTTTGTCACCGGCATCGTGGGTAATTTCAGATTCTTTTACTTCACGCTCAACAGCATTACCGTTTAAGTCGAAAATACTCACGCTGCGACGGGTCACTTCAGCCACATCACCTTCTTCGAGGAAAGCAAATGAGCGAGTAACGGGTAATAAGGCAAGTTGATCTGAAGCGACAAAGTTTTCACCTAGACCAAAACCAATCACCAATGGACTACCAGAGCGAGCAACAACCATACGTTCACTATCACGACGGTCGATAACGACTGTGCCATAGGCGCCTTCGAGTTGTTTAACCGTGGCTTGTACGGCACCAAGCAGAGTGTTATGGGTTTTCAGCTCATGGTGCACTAAGTGACAAATCACTTCGGTATCGGTATCGGAACTAAAGCTGTAACCTAAACCTTTAAGCATTTCGCGCAGTTTATTGTGGTTTTCGATAATACCGTTGTGCACCACGGCAATATCACCTTCTGATAAATGCGGATGAGCATTACGCTCACTCGGCTCACCGTGGGTCGCCCAGCGTGTGTGCGCAATACCGGTTCCGCCCGCTAATGGGTCAGTTTCAAGCGCAGCCGACAACTCTTGTACTTTACCCACGCGGCGCGTACGGTTGAGTTCACCATTGTGAATAACCGCAACGCCTGCAGAGTCATATCCGCGATATTCTAAACGGCGTAAGCCTTCTACCAGAATTTCAGCCACATCCCTTTGCGCCACGGCGCCTACGATTCCACACATAGTCTTTACCTATAAATTAAAATGAAGTTGTTAAGCAATTTTGTCTATTGAGCATAGGGCGCTAGCATGACTCGCACGCCCTGATATGAAATTTGTTTGAGCGCACTCTCGTCGATACGTGAGTCGGTGACCAACACACTGACCTTGGCCCACGGTAACTCTAAGTTAGGGATCCGCTTGCCAATTTTGTCTGAATCGACCATAACGATCACTTCGCGGGAAACTTCGGCCATCACTTTGCTTAGGCCTGTTAACTCGTTAAAGGTGGTGGTCCCGCGTTCAAGATCGATACCATCGGCACCGATAAACAGTTGGTCGAAATTATATGAACGCAACACTTGCTCGGCGACTTGGCCTTGAAAGGATTCAGAATGTGGGTCCCAAGTCCCACCGGTCATCAATAAAGTTGGCTCGTTTTCGAGTTCATGAATGGCATTGGCAAGGTGTAGCGCATTCGTCATGACCACCAGCCCATGCTTATCGTTCAGCTGTTCAATCAAGCCTGACGTCGTAGTGCCGCTATCGATAATAATGCGATTGTGATCTTTAATCAGCTGCGCGGCGGTTTTCGCAATAGAAAGTTTATTAGGCGCAATTTTAGCAGAGAACTGTTGAGTGACTTCGTCTGGAATCGCCACGGCGCCACCGTAACGGCGCAATAATAAACCCGTTTTCTCAAGCGCGGCGAGATCCTTACGAATTGTCACTTCTGAGGTTTCAAAACGTAACGACAGTTCATCAACGCTCACTTCACCCTGTTCGTTCAATATGGTGATTATGCTGTGGCGACGCTGCTGTGTGTTTCGTTTATTCATAAAACCTTTCAGTTAAGTTTCGATTCGAAAGGTGCATTATAGTGAAACGAAACTTTTTTGCTAGGGTCTGTTGATCTTTCGAGAGTAATTTTTAGACAGCATGGCAAGACGTTATAATTTGCTTCGCCAAAAGTAACCATAACCTCAAGCCATGCCAAGACTTATGCTAACCGATGCACGCTGGGAAAAGCTATTTCATTTAATGAAAAGCACAGGCCGTGTTTATGACAAACCTGAACATAGACAAACATTCGAAGGTATTCTTTACCGCCTTAGAACAGGTATCCCTTGGCGAGATTTACCTAAAGA
>NZ_JAKKSG010000043.1:0-6432 GCF_025653545.1 Shewanella sp. SW1
GGCTCATTGGCAAACTGAAAATAATCAACATTGGCTTTTAGATAAGCTATTTCAAGAAGATAAGCAGAAAATGTATGATGAAGATGGCGCCAGTATCTTGGCCATTTTACGCCGCTGGGCCTTAAATCTGGTGAAATTACACCCAGCTAAAACCAGCCAAACTCAAAAATTTAATCGAGCATGTTGGAGTGATGACTTCAGAGAAGAGATTATTTTTGGAACTGGTCAAAAAGTGTAATCAGCCCCTGCCTGCAGACGAGGAATGTCGGTTCCCTCACTTATCATTCCTACACTGACGATCCAGTTAGTCGTACTATTTCTAAATTCATTTATCTTAAGTGAGGGGGCCTCTTCTTTGTAGGTAACTATCTGAGCTGTTTCACTAAAATCTGTTTTTAGCATGTTAAAGATATATGCGGCGTGCGATATTGATGAAGCGACGATGAGTCCGGCAGCATTAGGATTGGACTGTTTTATGATGCTTAACTTGTTTGTTGCTAACGCTAAAATATGCTGAATCGCCTCATGATTTTGGATGATCGACTGGTACGAAAGCGATGAGCATTTAAATAAGTCATCTAAGCAACCATATGTCTTTGTTTCGTTTTCTTCGTCAGTAACTAAAATTTTGTCATTATCAATCAGTACAATCTGGGGGTTACGACATACATCGTCAGCAACAGCCTCTTTCAGTCCGTATACATAGTCACATTGAATTTGATTATCGGGATCTGTATATCGAGATAAAACAATCGGTGCTTGGTCTGAACGCCAAGGCGTAC
Source organism: Shewanella sp. SW1 (assembly GCF_025653545.1). NCBI lineage: Bacteria > Pseudomonadati > Pseudomonadota > Gammaproteobacteria > Alteromonadales > Shewanellaceae > Shewanella > Shewanella sp. SW1. The sequence continues at coordinate 783 of NZ_JAKKSG010000043.1, forward strand.
CAGTTAACGCTAGCGTGTACTGCGCTTGATTTTGTATGTTGAGTAGAATCTCTTCCCCCCATGCGTTCGCATCTTCTAGAGAGCTCCCTGCGCAATGATGAATCTCATCGAAGATCACGAGTACTCGATTTCTTTTTAGCAGTTGCCAAAAGTCTTCTTTAAAAGCCAACATCCCTTGGTAAGTATAAGAGCAACCAACTGAACCTATCACGCCATCAAACCGGCAGCTTAGACGACTTGAAAAGGTCTGTTTCATCCCTTGAGATATATTCACTGATGGGGAGAAGCACAGTACAAAGTCGATTAAATCATCCTCAAATAGTTTCGCAGCAACTTCGGCTGCCATAATCGATTTTCCAGCCCCTGGCGTTGCTAAGCAAAGGAAATGTCTTCGCGCACCATAAAAGTGTCCTAGAGCGCGTTTGACACACTCTGATTGCCATTGTCTAAGTTGCATTAGGTTACTTTTGCTGATGGGTGATAGCAGATTTAATCGCTTTGATTTGGCCAAGTAGTTTTGAGCTTGTTTCGCGAGCCTGCAAGTACTGTGATTCGAGGTGTGCTTTCATATCGGGAAAGGATAGATATAAGCGCATATACTCTTCGGACTCGCCGATGCTCGTAAATAAATCAATTTCGGATTGCTTGAGCCGCTCTTCTAATTGATGAATAGCATTACTTTTTTGCGTGTTTCTTGTTGGCGATTCTGTAGTAGATGCCTCTGATTTTTGTAAAATAAAATTTGTTTGAGAGAATTTCGCAGTCTTTTGGTAAGTTGTTTCCTTCGTCTGTTCATCCACATTTTTATCTAAGATACCCTTCTGCACGAGCCTGTGGACCTGACGATAAATAAAATTGTACGTATCACTAAGACTAGGAGCGCTAGTTGAAGCAGTGAGATAGGCGTCTCTCAGGCCCATTATTTGAAAATGGTTGAAGCTCTCGTCCTGGAGAATTTTATGCAATGTCGTGCATATTTTGATTGAAGATTTAGGCATGACGTTCTCGCAGCAGGCTGTTTAGTGATCGCTCTCGGCATTATAAGAGCATTGTAAATATATTGCGGATTATAATCCGTGGCTTTGTAGGCCGCAACTTTGGATAGTCTTTCTCTTTAACGAGATGAAAAATGAAAGACTTAGCGATCCAATTTGGGGCGAAACTGCGTGCAGAGCGTAAACGGCTTGGTATTTCTCAAGATAAAATGGCGCTATTGGCCGAGATTGACCGCAGTTATGTGGGACGAATAGAGCGTGGCGAGGTAAACATCACGCTCGAAAAGGCTTATCAGTTGGCCGAAGTATTAGGGTGTGATATCAGAGTACTCTTGCCATAAGGGAAGCGCTAATTGATCTCAAATTGCATTTCTAGCGAGGTTTTTTGATTCTGCTCAGTTTACCCTTTGCAGTGTCCGCGAACTTCCGAGTTAGCACTCTAGGTTTATATTAGTCACCTTTTTTGTGCTTGTGTGGTTTTAGGTCGGAGTGTTCTTTCTTTTTTCCCTCGGTAACTCTTTGCCTTTTATCCGGCGTACCATCCTCGTTTGTTCTTTTAGGCCCTGGTTTGATTTGCATAGTTAACTCCTTGTAATTTAAAATTGTGCAAAATTTATTCGCCAATCCAAGTTAACTCGCTTTTGCCCCATTCCTTGTTTCGGCGTCGTTCGCTGACAGCACTCGAGTCATGATTGATGACTAAATTTGGCTACTTTAACTGTGGCGATTCTGGCGCCAGCAGAGTATGAGAGGCTGTATTTTGAGGATTTAGAAAGGTGTACTTAAACGCTAACAACATAGAGTCTGGAAAATATAGGCTACTCGAAAGCAGCCTATATCGGCAGTGTTACATATCATTTTTTCGAAGACTTGCTAGGTTTTAAATCGGGGTTGTTGCCGGGGGTGTTTTTATTGTCACGTCTGCGTTGATCAACTTTACCAGTTGAATCAGCAATCGGTTTTGGACCTGGTTTAAGAGCCATAATAGTTAACCTTATTTTTAATGAGGGAATATCCTCACTTTAGTAGATGAGGGTGTGAAATCAGGTTTCAAGGGATACCAAAAAAATATTTTAACATCTCACTGGTGTCTCACTCTAACCAAGAGTGTTTCATTGCCTGACCTTTAAAGGACAACCTTTTACCGGATATCACCCCAGTGAAGCTCTTGTAATAAGGCTTTTGACACAGCGGTTATTCTCTCTGGATGTTAAATTGCATCCAAAATTGTTCCACTTCCCCCCTAATTTGCATCCAAAACAGATCCACAAACTTAATGAAATCCTGCGGACTACTGGTAGGGAGGATGTTGAGTGTTAGATGTGTCTCTATTAAGCGTGCTCAGACGTTGGTGTAAGCTAAGCATCCCGTCTATAGTGGCAACCTACATTCGGGAGTTCACCAGAGGTTAGAGCTAGCATTTTACTATTTTTTGCTGAGATAAATGTGCCCCGTTTATCATTTAAAGTAAAAGCTCATTCATATACTGTTCATATGCCTTTGCCGTACAAAAGTTATCCGAATACAACTCATCTAGAAATTATGTTTCCCTGAGCAGTCAAATCTCCTAGCACTGTCACTAACCCCTTAATTATAAATTGAAGTGGTGAATAAAAGACGGCATTCTGTGAGAATTAACAGCGGCTGTTAGGCGTCAAAGTAGAGTTAGTTGAATAAGGAAGTTTTGTGGATATATTAGGTCTATTTTCAGATGCTTTAGCTCAAGTGTGGTACATCATACCTTTACTACTCATCATATCGATTTTTAGGAGTCGTTGGTTTAAAGGTGTGTTCGGCGAGTTTTTGGTAAATCAGATATTGTCACGGTTGCCAGAATCAGATTACACATTGGTAAAAGATGTAACATTGCCCACAGATGATGGTACAACTCAAATTGACCATGTTATTGTATCTAAGTTTGGTCTTTTCATCGTTGAAACTAAAAACATGAAAGGCTGGATTTTTGGTTCAAAAAATCAAAAGCAGTGGACACAGAAAATCTATCGTCACTTTTCAAAATTCCAGAATCCTCTCCATCAAAATTATAAACACGTCAAAACCCTAGAATCATTGTTAGGCATAGATTCATCATATTTACACTCTGTAATTGTTTTTATTGGTGATAGTACGTTCAAAACGGATATGCCTGAAAATGTTACTTATGCACGAGGGTGCTTGAGCTACATAAAGCAGTTTGTACAGCCTGTATTCTCAGAGACAGAGTACACTCAAATTATTGAAGTCATCAATGACGTCAAACTAAAGAGAGGCGTTGTTACAGACCTTAGGCATCGACAGCATGTTACAGAGTTAGTCGCATCAAAAAACAGCGTAAAGCAGTGCTCACGCTGTGGTTCCGCAATGGTTATGCGTGAAATAAAGCGTGGTGAAAATAAAGGTAAACAGTTTTGGGGGTGTTCTGCATTCCCAAAATGTAGATCTGTGGAAGAATTCAACTAAAGAGTTATTTAAGGTTTCATGAGCAAGCCGAACCTGACCAGACTCATTCCTGCCCCAAAATGAGTTTCATCAGTATTCCTAGCTTCAATTGCCAGAAAATTTTGTATTAGGAAAAATTATAACGGGAATTTGCATATTGGCGTTTATATTCAAAAACATTGTCGCTATGTCCAGTTTATCTCGTACATGACGTTAAAAGTACGGGAGGCAGATAACATAGCAAGCTTTCTAACGGACTCGTTAACTACATAACGACAGGTAATCATACAATTAGTAAGGAAATTAGCTCTCTCTATCAGGGAGGATATGTCAAAAAATCTGAATCAGCTCGTTTTCCAACAGTAGATGTGGTTGTTGTTCATTTTTTATGTGATTATTTAGGTGGTTATAAGAGTATGAGCAGAAGAGAGGCAACTAGAAAAATGAACCTGTCGCTTCATAAAATGTTTGGCCTCTGGGTTATCCCAATTAATGGAATTAGAATGATACGCCCTTAAAGACATCGCAACCATTAGCTAGAAACTGAATGAGTGAGAGAACTTTAGTCCAAATTACCATCTACTTTAGTATACAGAATGGCTAAATTGATTGCTGTTAAAGTCATGATTAAATAGGAAAATAAATGGAGTTGCTAAAGGTTTTATTTAGCCTGAACAAAAACGCCGAACATGCCCCATTAGCTGGTCAAGTGATTATCTCACCCTGTAGTGGCACACTAATTTTGGCCACCTAAATAGAGGTGATATTATTGCCTCGTAGATGACTTTAGGTGAACACATGAGATCGACAACCAGAAAAACATTTAGTGCTGAATTCAAACTTGAAGCTGCCCAATTAGTCCTCGATAAAAACCATAGCATCATCGAAGCTGCAAAGGCGATGAACGTAGGTAAATCCACTATGGATAAATGGGTGAGACAGTTAAAACTAGAACGCCAGGGTGGCACACCAAAAGCATCTCCGATTACCCCTGAACAAATTGAAATCCGTGAGCTGAAGAAGCAAATAGCTCGTCTTGAGGAGCACAATCTTATCCTAAAAAAGGCTACCGCTCTCTTGATGTCAGACTCGATGAACAATTTACGCTAATCAGCGCACTCAAGCAGAGCCACTCTATTCTCACAATTTGTAATGCATTCAAAGTGCATCGAAGTAGCTATAAGTATTGGCTAAAAAGAAAAGAACATATTGATGCAGACTTGACTATTTTATGCAGTGAAGTGAAGGCCGCACATCGTATTAGTCATGGCTCTGCCGGTGCGCGAACGATAGCGCAATTAGTGACTAATAAAGGGATTGGTCTCAGTCGTTATCGAGCCCGTAATCTAATGAAAAAGCTTGGGTTATTAAGCTGTCAGCAGCCTAAGCATTCTTATCGGAAAGCGACACAAGAGCATGTTGCAATCCCCAATACGCTTAATCGACAGTTTGCAGTAACTCAACCAGATCAAGTGTGGTGTGGCGACGTGACGTATGTTTGGGTCGGTAATCGCTGGGCCTATCTAGCCGTTGTTTTAGACTTATTTTCCCGCAAACCTGTTGGATGGGCTTTGTCATTATCACCAGATAGTGCGCTGACCTGTAAAGCTTTGAAAATGGCATTTGAGTTAAGGGGTAAGCCTGAGAATGTGATATATCACAGCGATCAAGGTTCGCATTACACAAGCTTGAAATTCAGACAATTAATATGGCGTCTTCAGATTGAGCAAAGTATGAGTCGCCGCGGGAATTGTTGGGATAACGCACCAATGGAGCGTTTCTTTAGAAGTTTGAAATCTGAGTGGATCCCCGCTAGTGGTTATGGGAATTTTACAGAAGCAGATAAAGAGATCACAAATTACATCACTGGATACTACAGTGAGACCAGACCCCATCAATATAATGGTGGGTTAACGCCAAATGAGTCAGAACGTTTATATTGGAATGACTCTAAAACCGTGGCCAATTTTACTTGACCATATATGGACGCCTCAGCTTTTACAACACTTTTGAATGATTGGTTCACTACCATATATTCGGCGTCTAAATAGGCTTTTTACCCGCGCCATGATGTAAATCCGAAACCTATTACCTTATCACTACATCGGCATTTAATGCCTTGGTCAAGTCAGGCTCTAATAGGTACGGTTGACCGTTTATTCATCAGTGCATGTAAACTTTTACGTGATGCTTAACGTCTTACGCAAACGCTTTAT
>NZ_JAKKSG010000044.1:0-4373 GCF_025653545.1 Shewanella sp. SW1
ACCAGTGAACCAGTGATCATGTTTTTAACATAGTCAGCGTGGCCTGGGCAGTCTACGTGTGCGTAGTGACGTGAAGGCGTGTCATATTCGATGTGAGAGGTATTGATCGTAATACCGCGCTCACGCTCTTCAGGAGCGTTATCGATTTGAGAGAAGTCTTTAGCTTCGCCACCGTAGGTCTTAGCCAGTACGTGAGAGATAGCTGCAGTCAGTGTGGTTTTACCATGGTCAACGTGACCAATGGTGCCCACGTTTACATGGGGCTTAATACGTTCAAATTTAGCTTTAGCCATGGTAATGCCTCAGTCCAAGATTCTTGGTGATGAAAACTAACATATAGAAAAAATCCGATGCATTAAAATGACATCGAACCGATTATGTTTAGGCGTAGGAGCTAAATTTAGAGAGGCTGGTGCTGATAGGCAGATTCGAACTGCCGACCTCACCCTTACCAAGGGTGTGCTCTACCAACTGAGCCATATCAGCAACTAATTTGGAGCGGACAGCGGGAATCGAACCCGCGTTATCAGCTTGGAAGGCTGGAGTAATACCATTATACGATGTCCGCGCAACCTAACTAAGGCTACCTAACTACCTAGAAAAAAGTGGTGGAGGGAGAAGGATTCGAACCTTCGAAGGCTGAGCCGTCAGATTTACAGTCTGATCCCTTTGGCCACTCGGGAACCCCTCCACAGAAAATGGTGCCGGCACCAAGAGTCGAACTCGGGACCTACTGATTACAAGTCAGTTGCTCTACCAACTGAGCTATGCCGGCATTATCATTTCGGAACGGGATATTAGGTAAATGCGCTCCCAAGTGCAAGTAAAAAACGCCTATTTACGTAAAAAAAACGCTTGAACGGTGTTTTTTTACACGTTATGCAACTTTGACGGCCAATTAAACAGCGAATACATCAAACGGTAACGGAAACACGACTGCAATCACCCATTTAGTATTGTTCCAAATAATCTCATAGTGTACTGTGCCTTTCCTAAGCTGAGGAAAGCCAATGACTTCTAAAAATTCAATTCAAAAAGCACTCTATCTCGCCTTCGAGCGCCTGCAATGGTCTGAGTTACGAGATTCAGTGCCGTTGACACTGAGTGAGCAAGACTTGGAGAACCTTAGAGGCATAAATGAAAAGATTTCCTTATCGGAAGTGACCGATATTTATCTTCCCCTTAGCCGGCTACTGAATTTGATCGTTAAAGCTAAGCAACAACGAGGCTTAGTGGTTGATGAATTCCTCGGTCAAAAACCATCAAAAAGTCCTTACATCATTAGTATTGCTGGTAGTGTCGCCGTCGGGAAAAGCACCACAGCACGTATTTTGCAAGCTTTACTACGACACTGGCCTGAACACCCAAAAGTTGATTTGGTGACAACAGATGGTTTTTTGTATCCTCTGGCGGACTTAAAACGTAAAGGACTCTTACAGCGTAAGGGATTTCCAGAAAGTTACGATATGAAAATGCTGGTTGAGTTTATCTCCGCCGTGAAATCCGGTCAGCCACATGTGAAAGCCCCTATCTATTCGCACGTCACCTATGACCGCGTTAAGAATCAGCATCAAACCGTTTCTCAGCCAGACATCTTAATTTTAGAAGGCTTGAATGTATTACAGACTGGACTCGACTCCCCCGTTGATACCCGTCGTCCTTTCGTCTCCGATTTTGTCGACTTTTCTATTTATGTCGATGCGGAAGAACCTTTGCTGAAACAATGGTATAAAGAACGATTCTTGCAGTTCCGCTCTGGCGCATTCAGTGACAAAAAATCTTATTTTCATCACTATTCGACGCTAACCGACGATGAAGCCAATACGATTGCCGCCAATATTTGGGACACAATCAATGGCCCAAACCTACAACTTAACATTCAACCGACCCGTGAGAGGGCCCATTTGATCCTGCAGAAAGGTCAGGATCATTTGATGTCCCACGTGCTGATGCGCAAATAGCCTTATATAAAATTGACTCTTGGGTACTTAGCGTGCCCTTAAGCTAATTTCACCGCCGATAAATGCTTGAACACCATCGGCGGTTTCGAGCAATACCGCACCTTGCTCATCAACGCCACGACAAATTCCTTCGACAGACTTTTCCCCCATAAGCAAACGTATTTCACGGCCATAAAATAAGTCCGCAACTTGCCAACGAGTCTTGAATGCAGCTAATCCTTCACGCTCAAATAACTGAATATCACGCTTAAGCTGCTTCTGTAATGCAATAACAAGCGCCGTCTTGTCAGGCATATCGACCAACTCTGACAAATCACTCCAAGGCTGATCGATACCTTTACCTTGCTCCTCGGACATAGCCATATTCACACCAACACCTATGATAAGCTGGCACTGGCTATCAGCCTGACCCGACATCTCAATCAAGATCCCGGCAAGCTTCTTGTTATCCAAATAGATGTCATTGGGCCACTTAACACCAATATTCTCGACGCCAAAAGATTTAAGCACTTCAACCAATGTACAGGCCACCACTAAACTTAATCCCATTGCCTGCGCCATTCCCTGCGGGAAAGTCCAAAACAGCGAGAAATATAAGTGATGCCCATAGGGCGACACCCAAGTTCGGCCTCGACGACCACGACCTGCGGATTGATACTCTGCCACACACACATCACCATTCTTCAATTCAGTAATATGGTCCAGCAAAAAACCGTTGGTGCTTGCTATCTCATCAAAGTAAAAGCAACGATTATCAATTGATTGCACTAAACGTGAAGCATCAATCAAAGAAATAGGATTCGCTAACTTATAGCCGCGACCTTTGACGCTATAAATTGCCACACCATAGGTTTCTAGCGCATCGATGTGCTTATTCACTGCGGCACGCGAAATCCCAAGTTCAGTGGCTAACTGCTCGCCAGAAACAAATTGCCCGCTAGATAATAAAGCTAATATCTGGCGTTTTCTTCCCCAATGATCAGACATGCAAATCTCCTTCGCCATTAGCCCCGATGATTCTAGGTTCAGCTTCTAGCACGACACCAAATTTATCCCGAACTTGCGCAATAACATGCAGTGCTAGGCGGCAAATATCATGCCCCGTTGCTCCGCCTCGATTCACTAACACTAAGGCTTGCTTGTCATGCACTGCCACATTGCCGAGCACAAAACCTTTCAGTCCCGCTTGCTCAATCAACCAGCCTGCAGCCAATTTCACTGTTGCATCCGCTTGTGCGTAGCCCACTATCGTCGGAAAACGCTGTGCTAAATCTAGATAACAGGCCGCGCTTACAATGGGATTTTTAAAGAAACTGCCTGCATTGCCGAGCACAGCGGGATCAGGAAGCTTTTCACTTCGTACTTGGCATACGCGCTCAAAAATCTCATGCGCTGTAACGGTTGCAGGATCAAACGATTGCAATGGACCATAGGCCAAACGCGGTTGCCAACGTTTAGCTAAGCGCAGTCCAACAGCTGTGACTACAGCGAGATTGCGCAATTTATCTTTGAAAATGGACTCACGGTAAGCAAATTGACACTCAGCTGTGCTGATGCGCACAAACTCACCAGAGGGTAAATCAAGATACTCAACCCAATCACACACATCACATAGTTCAACACCATAAGCACCAATATTCTGAATAGGTGCTGCACCAACCGTCCCAGGAATTAACGCCATATTCTCCAGCCCAAACATACCATGCTCGAGCGTAAACTGAATTAACTCGTGCCAATTCTCACCGGCCTCAACATCGAGATAAAACGCTTCTGTGTCTTCAGATATTTTTATTCCTTTCGATAAAATCCTGACAACTGTGCCGTTAAAGTCCTCCGTAAAGACCAGATTGCTACCGCCACCAAGCACCAACATAGGCAATTGCTGTTGCCATAGTGGAAGACAGATCGCCTTAACAGCTTCTTTTGAGTGCGCCTCAACAAGATCCGCGCAAGACTGGGCTAAACCAAAGGAATTAAATGATTGAAGGCTATGAGATAGAGACATGTGTTTGTTCAATGACGACAAAAACGTATTGTAACTGCTAAAAGCGAGGATTGCAGCTCATGCTAGAGAAGATGGCAGGATGAAGAACAGAGAGAAAAGCAGGAAAATCAGTCCAATTAACAAATTGCATAAGCAAAAAAGCCAGCTTATTCAGCTGGCTTGGTTACATCTCAATGAGATAATTAGGCGCTTGGCGATGACCTACTCTCACATGGGGAGACCCCACACTACCATCGGCGCGTTTGCGTTTCACTTCTGAGTTCGGGATGGGATCAGGTGGTTCCACAAGGCTATTGTCACCAAGCAAATTCTGTTTATTACCGTGTCCATCTCTGGCTCACGCTAATAATAATTCGGAAAGCTGATTTGCTTTGTTTGAGTTCAAACTTTATCAAGTATCTGTATTC
>NZ_JAKKSG010000045.1:0-3432 GCF_025653545.1 Shewanella sp. SW1
GTTCATGACTGGGGTGAAGTCGTAACAAGGTAGCCCTAGGGGAACCTGGGGCTGGATCACCTCCTTACCTATACGACTAACTTAATGTTTGTTGAGTGTTCACACAGATTGCTTGTTTAGCTTCTCTTCGGRGAAGTCAGAGCTAAATGCGCCGCTAGCCGGTACGCATTGTTCTTTAACAATTTGGAAAGCTGATAGTATTTAATTGCATGAGTCTGTCATGTGATTAATTACAAAACGTTTAATGCGAAAGCATTGAACATGAGTTCTCAAACACTTTATTAAGTGTCTTGAATATTCAAAAGTAAATTATTCTTAGTTGAATAGTTTACGTCTAAGGCGCGTCCACTTCTTTGGTCAGAAGTGAGACAAGTAAAACCAAGCTGGTCGCAATGCGACGCAGATGAGTGAAACTCATTTGGGTTGTATGGTTAAGCGACTAAGCGTATACGGTGGATGCCTTGGCAGTCAGAGGCGATGAAGGACGTAGTAACTTGCGAAAAGCGTTGGCGAGCTAGTAACAAGCATTTGAGCTAACGATGTCCGAATGGGGGAACCCAGCAGCATAAGCTGTTATCGCAACATRAATACATAGTGTTGCGAGGCGAACGAGGGGAACTGAAACATCTAAGTACCCTTAGGAAAAGAAATCAACCGAGATTCCCCTAGTAGCGGCGAGCGAACGGGGATTAGCCCTTAAGTCAGTGGGGTGTTAGTGGAATGYGTTGGAAAGCRCAGCGGCACAGGGTGATAGCCCCGTACATGAAAACTAACCATTGATGAAAACGAGTAAGGCGGGACACGTGACATCCTGTTTGAATATGGGGGGACCATCCTCCAAGGCTAAATACTCCTGACTGACCGATAGTGAACCAGTACCGTGAGGGAAAGGCGAAAAGAACCCCTGTGAGGGGAGTGAAATAGAACCTGAAACCGTATACGTACAAGCAGTGGGAGCGGTTCTTGAGACCGTGACTGCGTACCTTTTGTATAATGGGTCAGCGACTTACATTTTGTAGCGAGGTTAAGCGAATAGCGGAGCCGTAGGGAAACCGAGTGTTAACTGCGCGTTTAGTTGCAAGGTGTAGACCCGAAACCCGGTGATCTAGCCATGGGCAGGTTGAAGGTTGAGTAACATCAACTGGAGGACCGAACCGACTAATGTTGAAAAATTAGCGGATGACTTGTGGCTGGGGGTGAAAGGCCAATCAAACCGGGAGATATCTGGTTCTCCTCGAAAGCTATTTAGGTAGCGCCTCGAGCGAATACCATTGGGGGTAGAGCACTGTTAAGGCTAGGGGGTCATCCCGACTTACCAACCCTTTGCAAACTCCGAATACCAATGAGTACTACTCGGGAGACAGACGGCGGGTGCTAACGTCCGTCGTCAAAAGGGAAACAACCCAGACCGTCAGCTAAGGTCCCAAAGTACTAGCTAAGTGGGAAACGATGTGGGAAGGCTTAGACAGCTAGGATGTTGGCTTAGAAGCAGCCATCATTTAAAGAAAGCGTAATAGCTCACTAGTCGAGTCGGCCTGCGCGGAAGATGTAACGGGGCTAAGCTAGTCACCGAAGCTACGGGTGCACAGTTTACTGTGCGCGGTAGAGGAGCGTTCTGTAAGCCGTTGAAGGTGAAGGGGTAACCCACGCTGGAGGTATCAGAAGTGCGAATGCTGACATGAGTAACGATAAAGGGGGTGAAAAACCCCCTCGCCGAAAGACCAAGGGTTCCTGTCCAACGTTAATCGGGGCAGGGTGAGTCGACCCCTAAGGTGAGGCCGAAAGGCGTAATCGATGGGAAACAGATTAATATTTCTGTACTTCCGCTAACTGCGATGGAGAGACGGAGAAGGCTAGGCTAGCGCGGCGTTGGTAGTCCGCGTTTAAGGTGGTAGGTKGWKTTCTTAGGCAAATCCGGGGAMWCGYACTTTAGTGTRCASACTGAGAGCTGATGACGAGGTCCTAAGGGACTGAAGTAGTTGATGCCATGCTTCCAGGAAAATCTTCTAAGCTTCAGGTTAGCGGGAATCGTACCCCAAACCGACACAGGTGGTCGGGTAGAGAATACCAAGGCGCTTGAGAGAACTCGGCTGAAGGAACTAGGCAAAATGGTACCGTAACTTCGGGAGAAGGTACGCTCCTGTTGGTGATGAGACTTGCTCTCTAAGCTGACGGGAGTCGCAGATACCAGGTGGCTGCAACTGTTTATCAAAAACACAGCACTGTGCAAACTCGCAAGAGGAAGTATACGGTGTGACGCCTGCCCGGTGCCGGAAGGTTAATTGATTGGGTTATCGCAAGAGAAGCTCATGATCGAAGCCCCGGTAAACGGCGGCCGTAACTATAACGGTCCTAAGGTAGCGAAATTCCTTGTCGGGTAAGTTCCGACCTGCACGAATGGCGTAATGATGGCCACGCTGTCTCCAGCCGAGACTCAGTGAAGTTGAAATTGCGGTGAAGATGCCGTATACCCGCGGCTAGACGGAAAGACCCCGTGAACCTTTACTATAGCTTGGCACTGAACATTGAACCTACATGTGTAGGATAGGTGGGAGACTTTGAAGTTGTGACGCTAGTCATGATGGAGTCGTCCTTGAAATACCACCCTTGTAGTTTTGATGTTCTAACCTAGGTCCCTTATCGGGATTAGGGACAGTGCCTGGTGGGTAGTTTGACTGGGGCGGTCTCCTCCCAAAGAGTAACGGAGGAGCACGAAGGTTGGCTAAGTACGGTCGGACATCGTACGGTTAGTGCAATGGCATAAGCCAGCTTAACTGCGAGACATACACGTCGAGCAGGTACGAAAGTAGGTCATAGTGATCCGGTGGTTCTGAATGGAAGGGCCATCGCTCAACGGATAAAAGGTACTCCGGGGATAACAGGCTGATACCGCCCAAGAGTTCATATCGACGGCGGTGTTTGGCACCTCGATGTCGGCTCATCACATCCTGGGGCTGAAGTCGGTCCCAAGGGTATGGCTGTTCGCCATTTAAAGTGGTACGCGAGCTGGGTTCAGAACGTCGTGAGACAGTTCGGTCCCTATCTGCCGTGGGCGTTGGATGATTGAAGGGAGCTGCTCCTAGTACGAGAGGACCGGAGTGGACGAACCGCTGGTGTTCGGGTTGTCATGCCAATGGCATTGCCCGGTAGCTACGTTCGGAATCGATAACCGCTGAAAGCATCTAAGCGGGAAGCGAGCCCTAAGATGAGTCATCCCTAGGAATTTAATTCCTCTAAAGAGCCGTTCGAGACTAGGACGTTGATAGGCATGGTGTGTAAGCGTTGTGAGGCGTTGAGCTAACATGTACTAATGACTCGAGAGGCTTAACCATACAACCCAGATGGGTTTTGCTAAGCGAACTTAGACAGAATACAGATACTTGATAAAGTTTGAACTCAAACAAAGCAAATCAGCTTTCCGAATTATTATTA
>NZ_JAKKSG010000046.1:0-2614 GCF_025653545.1 Shewanella sp. SW1
GGAAATCTGTTATTCCAAGGCGCCGCTATAAGAATACACCTCAAGAAAGAGTCGATTGGTGCTTATATCGGTATCGACATTTAGTGGAGAATGCTTTTGGAAGAATTAAGCACTATCGAGCAATATCAACAAGATATGACAAGCTAGCAAGAAATTACGCCAGTATGGTGTCACTGGCGTTTATGTTAATGTGGCTGCCGATGTATTGCTGAACAACATTTGTACAGCAAAGATCAACAGACCCTAATTAAAGGAATAATAAATGACCCACCTAATTACTAAAGTGATGTTAACTGGACTCATAGTGGCATCAACTCATCTTCACGCTGAAAACTATGACTTCAAACCGGGTTTATGGGAAACCACTTGGAAATCCGAAATAGTAGAAATAGACGCACCTCCTGAAATGGAGAAAATGATGCGGAGCATGGCCAAAAGGCCTGATTACACGGAAACTGAATGCATAAATGACATCGCCTCTGCATTTGATTTAGAGCCTGAAGAAAATGAAGGCGAAGAATGCCAAACTAACAGCAATTGGATCAGTGCTAACAAGATGGTGTTTGAAACATCATGCACTAGCCCTGATGGTGCATCTAAAACAGTGGGTGAAATGCGTTTCAATGGGAAAACGTTCACTTCTAAGCTTGAAGTGACAATCTCTGAAGAGTCAATGAAAATCAAGTCGAAACTCGTTGGCAATGGAAAATTTATTGGCGCTTGTGACTAAGTGCCATACAAACTCTTCAACTTGACGCATAACGGTTAGCAAGGATGTTATGAGGGCAGTTAGTAATATAGAGGGGATTTATTGGACTTTTGCTGACATTGCCAGTTGGTCTGTTTGGCTGCCGTTCTCATTTTATCGACGTCTATACAGCGCGGTGTTTTTATTCAGCTCGCTAGATAAGTCTTTTAGCTGCCTTTACTTTAGCGATAAGTAAATAGTGATAAAGATCGCGTTTTTATTTTTAGATTGAGCTACACTGCCGATTAATTAGTCAAAGGTATTTATCTTTTATATTTTAAATATTTAGCAAATTTAAATTAACCAAAAAGTTACATTTGACGGGCGATTTGAAGTAATTTGCTGCTGTGGGGAGTAAAGAGTTAAATGGGTTCTATGCTTAATGTACTACCACAACTGACATTCACTTTAGGTGATTGGGTATTGCATAAGGATATCAGGATGTCTGGGATCGAAAAACGCCGTCGCCTTCATTGGCGGGAGACAGATATGCAAAATCGTGAAATTATAGGTCGTTGGTTAGATGGGCGTCCTTTATTGGGTGACAAAATTACCCTCTATAAAGAAGACGATAAATATTTTTTAGAAACTTGGTTTAGTGATGGCTGCCATAGTTTAGATGAAGTCTATATGACGCAAACTCCTGAGGGCCATAAGCTAGAGGATGTTGGCGGTAATTTTTTCGGTGAATTCTTTATCGTGACGTCGTCGCAGCAATTACAATTTTGTAATGAGCAGGGCTGTTATTTCCAAGCAGAAAAATTAGCGGCTGATGTCGATTTTGGTCAAGGTATACGCGTCGCTTAAACGACGACAGTCGAATCCGTAAATAACGAAGGTCGCACGATAGCTAAGAGCTAAGTCGCGACCTTTTGCTTTTATGGAATTGTAGCGAGTGGAGGCTTTGTTTTCTTATTAGGTCGGCAAACAAAGACCTCTAACATGAACAAATATCAAACAACATATTCAGTTTCAGGCATACCTAGCCCTGTGAACTTGTTCAACGCTTTGATCATGACGTAAGTTTCACCTACTTGTTAGGCATTGTAAGTTCTCATGTCAATCGTCCACCGAGTAGCTGCTTGATTCGATACATGGCGGTTTCCGAGATGGAGCTGCGATAGTAACCATAGCGCTTCTTCCACTTTTTATTTGAACCATAAAGTTTCTGAAAGCTCACGGTTTAATTGCGTGAATACCCTTACTCCGCCATCACGTGGCAGGATGAGGGTAAATGTCCGTTTGCGACGGATTACTTCATGGCACTCTCGTGAATCATAGGCACTATCGCCAGAGATATTGCTGATTTTCCGGTAAGTTTGTTTGAGTAAATTAAGTATCACTTCTGCGTCAGTCAGATTTGATAAACTGAGTTCTGCGGCAATAATTTCGTAACTATGCATATTGTAGTGGCATAATGAATTTGGCCACCTAATAAGAAATGTTATGATCCTCTCATAACCCATTTAGGTGACAACATGAATAAAAGTAAACGTGCTCGATATAGCGCAGCCATTAAGCTCGAAACCGCTCAATTAGTCATAGATCAAGATTACACACAAGAAGCGGCGGCGAAAGCCATGAACGTGGGTAAATCAACGGTCAGTAAGTGGGTAACACAGCTTCAGGTTGAGCGCCAAGGGCTTGCTCCTAAAGCCTCACCCATGACACCTGAGCAAATTGAAATTAAGGCACTTAAACGTGAAATTGAACGGATTAATCTCGAAAAAGAAATCCTAAAAAAGGCTACCGCTCTATTGATGTCGGACTCGCTGAACAATTCTCGATAATCGAGAAACTCAATCAGAGCAACAAATACCCTATTTCAGTGTTATGCCATGTATTTAACGTGAACCGGAGTAGCTA
>NZ_JAKKSG010000047.1:0-1928 GCF_025653545.1 Shewanella sp. SW1
GAGCCGTCGCGGTAACTGCTGGGATAATGCGCCAATGGAGCGGTTTTTCAGAAGTTTAAAAACGGAATGGCTCCCGACACAAGGCTACAAGAGTTTTAGCGAAGCTAAACAAGATGTGACCGATTACATCATTGGTTATTACTGTGAAGTCAGGCCACATCATTACAATGCAGGATTGAGCCCAAATGAATCAGAGCGACGATTTTGGGAAGATTCTAAAGCTGTGGCCAAATTTAGTTGACCACTATACTTGGCGTTGTAGTCAAAGATTTGGCTGCAATCAAAGAACACCCTGAAATTGTACGCTTCATGTTCGAGGAGGGACTTTTCGAACTTACGATCGCAAACTTGGAATACGTCTACCAAGTGATTTTAGGAGAGAACGATCTCGAGCCACTACGAACGAGGAACTTCACTACTATACGTTCGTTGAGTAACACTGCCCTGTTGGAGCGTATCGAAAACGATTTCGAATGCTACCTACGTGATGTACTTTTGGAGCTTGAAGAAAACTCTAGAGAGGAAGCTTCAGCTATTCTCAGAGTGATTCAATGCAATACGTTTGATCAAGATGATATTCGGGTGTTTCTTGAACGACAGATGACCCTGTTGCCAACCTTAGAAGATGTACCCGAGAGGTTGCACTCAATGCTGTTCCAATTAGGTAAGATTGAACCAACTTGGGAGAACTGTCTTGCCTTCATCGAAGGTAACGTGTTCGAGGCAGATAGCCTAATTGAATATTTTGATCGAGAAGTTATTCGTGCTGCTATTCTGCAATACCCCATACCAAGCAACGATGATTCACTTCCATTACGTCGATTCATCTTCGAGGCTATTTCGATACCTGATGTCGTCTATAGAGAATATGTTCGCGCCTTGCCTAGGACGTTTTCGTACCAGCCAAAAGGACTCGAACCAACTAAGTTGCGAATTCTAATAGATGAAAAGAAAATCGCATTTACGAAGGAAATGCTTGATTTGCTCGCTGATAAGGGTGACTTACAGGTACTATTCGTCGCCGCTAACATTGAAACATATCTGGCGAAACCAGACCGTTTTGCACTTGACGATGATTTCCTAGAGGAACTTCTTAGAACACAAATTGATATTGTAGCTAAGCTTGGGATAGTCAAATTGATGGACTTAGAATTGCTTGTTGATCTTCCTAAGCGCTCAGCACTGATTGGTCCTATTATTGTCAAAACCGACGCCGATATCCCCAGCCTTAACCGGAATATTGTGCAATCCCTGATGAGGTATTCTTCGCCCATAGCGACACAAATTTCACTCTTAAACAAATATCATACTCTTATGAAGAATGATGATGTTCGTCATGTATTAGCTAATCTACCAAAACCATTTTCAGAAATAAAAACTGGATACAATTCACCGAGATTGAAAAGCACTCCTGAAAATCTGGAATTGGTAAAATGGCTTGATTCAAGAGATATCATTTCAACTTGGAGCGAGAATTTCATCACTAACGATATAAAAGTTAATCTCTATAGACGTTAATAAGAAAATGAAAGAATTAAGTTTAATTTTACGACAAGCAACCAATCAAGTTGATCAAAATTACTTTCACTTGAACATTGATGGGGGAGATCCGATTTATAGAGAACGGGTCTACTGTTATGAGCTATATCATCAAATGAGATTAAAGTGGCCACCAAGAACCAGGGGCTGATTACACTTTTTGACCAGTTCCAAAAATAATCTCTTCTCTGAAGTCATCACTCCAACATGCTCGATTAAATTTTTGAGTTTGGCTGGTTTTAGCTGGGTGTAATTTCACCAGATTTAAGGCCCAGCGGCGTAAAATGGCCAAGATACTGGCGCCATCTTCATCATACATTTTCTGCTTATCTTCTTGAAATAGCTTATCTAAAAGCCAATGTTGATTATTTTCAGTTTGCCAATGAGCC
>NZ_JAKKSG010000048.1:0-1692 GCF_025653545.1 Shewanella sp. SW1
ACTCGCGACTGACTTAGGTAAAGCGGGATACGATGTTAGCCACGATAAAGAAACAGGTGTCATTAGTATTACAGCTAAGGGTGTTGCTGGTGTAGAAGTCACTGGTTACTCTGGCGGTACAGCAGCGTTAGGCGGCTTAGCTAGTGGAGCAAACGCCAGTAAAACGTCTGAACTTAAATTATCTTCACCTGAAAAATTTGCCATTAAAGGTACAACAGCTGACGAGCTGCTCGGTGGTGGTGTGACTGCAACTGCTGGTAATTCAACTTTAAACGCAGTGAGTAAGGCTAATATTAGCACTGCAAATGGCGCCCAAGATGCAATAGCTGTGATTGATAACGCTTTGGCCGGAATCGATGCGCAGCGTGCAGATTTAGGTGCGGTTCAAAATCGAATGAGCTTCACTATTAATAACTTAGGCAACGTGCAGACTAACGTGGCTGACGCCCGTAGCCGTATTCAAGATGTTGACTTTGCTAAAGAAACTGCGCAGATGACCAAGCAGCAAATCCTATCTCAGACCTCTTCGGCTATGTTAGCACAGGCTAATCAGTTGCCTCAGGTGGCGTTATCATTACTGGGCTAATCCTTAAATCGAGTAATAGAAAATGAGCTAATGCCCAAGTCTCTATTTAAACAGTTGTTTAGACAATGTACTTGGGCATAGTTATTTTTCCACGTTTCATGCTATTAATTTTATTTTTGTGAATAAGCAATATAATCAGACCATCCATAAGAATTTGCACAGCTCTCAGCTTATTTCCTTCTCCCTTTCTTTTTATTCCTTATCAATCAGGTAGTTGCAGAGGTATGGTTCATTGTGATGATTGCAAATGGATATATTTTTTCAATTATTTAAATAAAAAATTAAAGTAAGCCAAAGTGCTGCCGTTAAACTGAATGTAACCCATGAGATTGGCCTGGCTTAACGTCATTACAGCAAGACAGGCACTAACGTAACGTCAGGTAAAGAGGATATATTTTATGGCTATTTCAGTAAACACCAACGTGACTTCAATGAATTCACAGAAAAACCTCACTAATGCGAACAATGGTTTGAAAACTTCAATGGAACGCTTATCTTCAGGTTTGCGTATCAATGGCGCTAAAGATGATGCGGCGGGCCTACAAATATCAAACCGTATGACGAGTCAAATTAATGGTTTAGACGTAGCAATGCGTAACGCGAACGACGGTATTTCAATTGCGCAAACTGCCGAAGGTTCAATGCAAGAATCGACTAACATTCTGCAGCGTATGCGTGACCTGTCTCTACAATCTGCTAACGGTTCTAACTCTACTGCTGACCGTGAGTCTATGCAGAAAGAGATTTCTTCATTACAAACTGAATTAACACGTATTGCTGACACGACTTCTTTTGGTGGACAGAAATTACTTGATGGTAGTTACGGTAGTCAAAAGTTTCAGGTCGGTTCAAACGCAAATGAAACGATTTCAGTATCGTTGTCTAGCACTGCGGCGAATAAGATTGGTAATCACAGCGTTTCAGGAAAAGGCACTAAATTTGGTGTAGAAACCGCGGGCGCTTTATCGCAAGGTACAGCCGCTGATACAGCTTTTGCTGTTAATGGTAAGGTTGTGGCAATTACCGGCGGTGACAATGCTGCCAAAGTCGCTGATAACATTAATAAAGCAGGTGCAGGCGTTAAGGCTGAAGCCTCAGTTACGACA
>NZ_JAKKSG010000050.1:0-1240 GCF_025653545.1 Shewanella sp. SW1
CAGGGGCTGATTACACTTTTTGACCAGTTCCAAAAATAATCTCTTCTCTGAAGTCATCACTCCAACATGCTCGATTAAATTTTTGAGTTTGGCTGGTTTTAGCTGGGTGTAATTTCACCAGATTTAAGGCCCAGCGGCGTAAAATGGCCAAGATACTGGCGCCATCTTCATCATACATTTTCTGCTTATCTTCTTGAAATAGCTTATCTAAAAGCCAATGTTGATTATTTTCAGTTTGCCAATGAGCCCTAATCGCTCTACCAAAGGCTTCTGATGTTAGCACTGCACTGCTGACATAAAAATGTGTGTCTATACTGGTTTTATTACCCACTTTTCGATGACGTTCTACTGCGATTAATGTTTTTAGTTGAGACCACTTCATCTTTATCTCGGCGGGTAAATTCAGTGGACATTGAAACGTTATTCGTTTTTCAACTCGACCATGCCCTTTATTAGTTTCGGTAAAGCATTCTGCATCAGGGTTATTTTCAATGTAATCAGTAAATTGTGCCTGTAGAGCCTCGTACAGTTTGGGCTGATTCCCTTTTACTTGCAGAATGCAATCTCCACCTTCTTTTGCTATGTAATCAAGTGTTTGTGATTGACAGTGCAACGCATCAAATGTAAGTAATTCCGATTTCAAATCAAGACACGTAAGCAGTTCTTGCACAAGTTTAAGTTCACTCTTTTTACTCGCACCTGATTTCGCGCTGAATACTAAGCCAGAGCCTGTATCATATGCGGTTACCATATGTAACGCCGCACTTGAGGCTGATGCTTTGGCACCTTTTAACACTTTACCATCGATAGCAATAGAAGATTGTCCTGTATTGACGCGATACTCATTCACCCAACTCATCAGTGCATCAAGCAGTGATTGCTTCGACACTCCTCTAAAAATACGACCAATACTCTGCTGGCTGGGAATACCATTGGTAAAGGGGCGGTATTTCCGTAACCATTCCAATTTCAATGTGCCGAATTCATGGCAAGCAGACCAGCTTTGAGCGCCTGAGATGACGGCACTAAGCACAAGAAAACAGATGTCAATGACATCATGTTCTTGATTTATATGGGAACGGCAATCAGCAATGTTATCGAGATGTTTGAGCATATATAGGTCAAAAGACAAAGAAAAAGTGACCTATTTGATCACATTGGCGGGATCAATCAAGCTATTTCTTATCTCATTGTTTTTAAGGGTTATGCATAAAAAGCGATCGAGTATGATCAGCCCCTG